>NZ_JABMCW010000381.1:0-4755 GCF_013179705.1 Pseudomonas sp. CM25
GGCTACCCGCCAACATCACTTCAGTTGGGCCTCCGAGATGGAACGTGAAGTGCTCGATCCCTTTCATGAATGGAGGCGTTTGGATCAGGAAGAGGGTGTGGTGATCTTGAGTGCCGGCAGGCCGCAAAAATGGGCCTGTGTCGACAAATCGATCTGTGCAGACGAAGCCCAGGCGGTTGTAGAAAGCCTCTGCTTTGACTGCATCAGGGACGAAGTAAACGACATGTGACAGGCTACGAGGCAGCGCTGCGATGTCGTTGCTTGCACCTAGGGCGTTCACAGCACGTGCAGCAGGAGCGCCAGGTGCATGACTGGCTTCAGCGGGGAGGTCCAGTGCACGGCGTTTAGTGATCTGGAAGCCAAGAGCGAATCCCATGTCGTCGCGGCAACGGAGGACGCCATCCTCTCCGCGCACGACCTCACGATCTTTTCGCAGCTCGGACTCAATTGCCTGTAGCGATTCTTCATCGGCAACGCCGTAAACCGTTTCCCGCAAGGTCGTGGCCGTTTCCATCGCCGCAGGCAAACTTGCGTCGCTTCGCGGATAGATTTTTACGCCAGTACCATCCAATGCTTCGAGATAGGTTCCACCACCTTCGCGGCTTTGAGGTTTCAAGCCATAGTCAGTGAGGTACTGGATGCAGTCGTCTACGTTGTCGACGCCGAAGACAAGGTAGTCAGGTCCAATGATCTTCATTATTTTTTCTCGTATGGGCGCTTACGCGGTTCGGCCGCCAAGGGTTTCTGCGACCCAATCGGCAATGAATTGACCGGCATTGATGGAGTTATCGAAGCTGGAGTGCTGCACACCACCTTCACGAGAGGTGAAAATTTTCAGCTCGCGTTTAGGGCTGTTGATCAATTGCTCGTAGGTGCGGTGGGCCCATTTCAAAGGAATTTGTGAGTCTTGCTCACCATGGGTGACCAGAAATGGAACCTTGATCCGTTCAACTACACCATCGAGATGCACGTTCTCAGCGATTTGCATGAATTCTTCGATGTCTTTACCGCCCCATACCCAACGCACGTGATCCCAGTAATGAGGTACAGGAAGGCTGCCTTCACGTTCCAAGCGGCGTTTCTGCACTTCGCGCCAATCATGGTTGGCGCCCCATACCACACCGCATGCAAAGCGTGGTTCGAATGCCACAGCGCGTGGGCAGTAATAGCCACCTAAAGACACGCCCTCACAGCCGATTCGCTTCGGATCGATGTCGTCACGCGTCTCCAGCCAGTCCACGACTCGGCTTGCCCAGTGCTCTGCATCGTAGCGGGCTTTCAAATCATGTAGCCGAAGGGCTTCACCGGTGCCCGGCTGATCAATCAGCAATGATGCAATACCTCGTTTTGCAAGCCACTGCGGCAGGCCGACGCGGTATTTCATCTCCTTGGTTGAGTCCAAACCATTGAGTTGGACCAGGATCGGAGCTGGGCCCTTTACGCCTTCTGCCCTAATGTAAAGGCCGGAAATAACCTTGCCCTCGTAGGGGATCTCGACACGCTCACAGTTTTCCTTGGAGAGACAAATTCCCCGCGCGAAGGTATCCAGAAAACGTTGATACAGTTCTAAGCGACCCGGGGCTCCGTGTCCCTGAAGGCGTTCGCAGGTCAGGTAGTAGGTCGCAGCTCGGTTGTACTTCTCTCCGGCCGAAAGCTGGCGTCCCAGCTCCTGGTCTTCTTGAGCCAGCACGCAGAGCTTGTCTGCCATCGTTGCCCAAGTCTGGCGGAATGCACGAGTGCCTTCGGCATCTGGCTGCTTGGCTGCTTCTTGCAACGGTTCGCACATCTCAACGATTTCACCAATCCGTGCGCCCATTTCAAGGGCAAGGTCCACGGACAAGTTCCAAACGTAATTGGTGGGGAAGTATCGGAACATTTTGTTTTCCTTCTTGTGATCCGGGTCGCCCGTGATCGAGGCATTGGCAGGGTTCAAAGCAGTGCTGTGATTTCTGCTTTTCGGCGGGCGACGTCCACCCAGCGGGCGGCCTTGGCAAACTCGCATGGCTTTCAGGAATTGGACAAATCGCTTGTTGGGATGGGAGCTATCAGATTGCGAGATACCAGGTTCTGGAGCACGCATGGCGAATGGCGATGTATGGCATCGCGAAGCACGATTAGTCCGCAAGGGAGGGGTTGGCTAGTGTGCCGTCTCATTTATTCGGAAGGATCACCCTCTTGTCACTGGATACTCGGCGCCGATGGAACCCTCTCGGAGGGATAAATGCATGTCTCGGCCAACTTAGCGTTGGGGCAAAGCTATCGCTTGGTTTTGGGACGGTACTGTTTTGTACGATGGCCGTGGGCTGTGTTGCCTGGTACGCGCTTCACGAGAGCCAAGCTAATAGCGCCCAACTGCGTAGTCTGGATCTCTTGCAGAGTAACCTTCTTCAGGCTCGAATCGCAGAGCGAGGGTTTGATCCCGTGAAGGCTCCTGAGTCAGCTGAGCAGGTCGCCAGCGCGCTACATGCCGTGAGCAGTGGCGTGCAAGAAGCGGCGATAGGTGAACCATTCAAGTCAGCCATGGATGACTCCATCGCTGAGTATCAGCACGCGTTTCTGACCTACGCCAAGGCCCTGAGGCAATCCATTGATGCTCGTTTACGAATGCAATCGCTGGCCGAAACCGCAGGTCAGAATTTTGCCGGTGTTTTCCTCGATCAGATGGACACAGTTAACGCTCGACTGGAGCAAGGGCAGTCGCCGGATGAGTCGACTATGCAGTCTCTCGAAGACGCCGCGGCATTGCATCAGAGATTATCCAACCTGAGGGACAGTGAAATGTACTTTTCGCTGAATCCGCAGAAGCGCTTTCACGACGAGTGGGTGAACCGTATAAATGAGTTGGGCACCGCGTTGTCGGCTTTCTTTGTCCGTCAGGACGGTGAGCGTAGGCAAGCGTTGGAAACCTCTCGGTCGGCTCTGGAGGATTATCGTCAAGCTTTCCTGTTGTATGCCGCTAGCGGTGAAGAGGCGCAGGCTCAACGGGAGGCCATGACTGCGGCAGCGCAGAGGGTTACGCATTTGCTGGACGAAGAACTGACCAGGGCCACCTCGGGGAGTGAGGCTCAGCGCGAACAGCTTAACTTGCAACTGATATGTCTGTTGGCGCTAGCTCTTGCTTCCAGTATCGGCTCAAGCATGCTTATCAGACGTTCGATCGTGGTACCGGTCCGAATGATTCTCGGACTGGCGCGGCAAGTCGCAGCCGGCAATTTGCAAGGCCGCCCGCCGAGCCTGGCTCGACGTGACGAATTGGGCCAGCTGAATGAGTCAGTTGGCCTAATGATGCAGGCGATAAGAGAATTGGTTGGTCGGATTCGAGAGGATGTTGCGCAACTCGACTTCGCCGCCGGTACATTGGTAGAAATGGCGGAGCGGACGGGGAATGGAGTCAGAGCGCAGCGTCAGCAGGTCACGGAAGTGACCGATACGATGCAGAGAATGACGATCGCCGCAGTCCAGGTTAACGAAACTGCAAGTGACAGTCAGGTCATACTCCGTGAAGCGAGCCTGATGGTCCATGAAGGTGATGAACTGGTACGCCAGGCTAGCGAGAGCCTTCAACAGCTTTCTCAAGAAATGATTGCTGGCACAAACGCGATGGCAGCACTTCAGTCTCAGAGCGAAGCGATCACTAGTGTTTTGGATGTGATTCGGACCATCGCAGAACAGACCAATTTGCTTGCGCTGAATGCTGCAATTGAAGCTGCTCGTGCTGGGCCGCATGGTCGGGGGTTTGCTGTGGTGGCCGATGAGGTTAGGGCCTTGGCCAAGCACACCCGAGATTCAACAGTACAGATTGATGTCATGATTCAAAGCTTGGGTGAGGTTACGGGAGAGGTCGCGGCCCGTCTCGGTGACAGCCAGCGTTTAACCGTTTCTGGCGTTCGGTTAACCAATCGGGCGAGTGAAATGCTTTCTACTGCGACAAGAAACGTTGTGCGAGTTGAGGATAGTGGGCAGCACATCTTAGGCGCTGCAAAAAATCAGCACCTACTCGCTTGTCAGGTCGATTCAGTGACAGGTGAGGTGGGAAGAGTGATTGAGCAAAATGCACAGGAGTGCATCAGGTTGGAGGAAGCATGCGGCAGATTGCGGCGCCTCAGCTCCAGTTTGGGTGAGGCGCTCAAAGCCTATCGGACGGACTAAGTCAGGCCGCAATTGGTGTAGTGGGACGACTGGCCATTTCCACCAATGTCTTGCGGAGCCAAGCCAGCACAGGGTCTCTATCGAGACTGCGGTGCCAGCTCATGTATTCTTGCATCGTGGGAAGGCTAACTGGTGGTGGAACTATACGCAGCGGTAGGTTGCGTGCATACAAGTGCGCCAGCCGGCTGTGAACGGTCGCTATGCGCTTGGTGCCCACTACGAGCTGTGGCAGTGTGTTGAAATCGTGTGTGATGACTTCAATACGACGTTTGCATCCGTATTCCGCCATGAACCACTCTTCAATCCCGGGAGTGCGATTTCGACCGAAGACCACTGAGACATGGCCCATTTCCAGATACTGCTCAAGCGTCAGCTTTTCACCCACTGAGCGATTGTCGTCGCAGACGACACAGACATGCTGTTCATCGAACAGAATCTGCGAAGGGTGATCCTTCGGGATGAAGTGGTCAGGCGCGATCATCAGATCGACCTCCCCACGCATCAGCATCTCCATGGCTGTTTCGCCAGGGCTCACTAGCTCGAAGGTGATCAGTGGAGCGTGTTGATTGATCTCCCTGATGACCTCTGCAAAAAGGACGCTAATCA
>NZ_JABMCW010000382.1:0-4755 GCF_013179705.1 Pseudomonas sp. CM25
GGCTGCACCTTCCATGTGTTCAACGAGCGCATCAACCGTAATGCGCGCAGCCTCGCCGACCTGGAAAGCGAACTGCGCCGTGCCTTGCGCCGGGATGAACTGGAGCTGCACTACCAGCCGCGGCTGAACATGGCCGACGGGCGCATCGTCGGCCTGGAGGCGCTGGTGCGCTGGCGCCATGCCGAGCGTGGGCTGTTGCCGCCCAGCGAGTTCGTGCCGTTGGCCGAGCAAAGCGGCCTGATCGTGCCGTTGGGCTACTGGGTGATTTCCCGCGCCCTGCGTGACATGCAGGTGCTGTGCGAGCGTGGCCTGGAACCGCTGCACATGGCGGTCAACCTTAGCTTCCGCCAGTTTCAGGACAGCCAGCTGTTGGCTACCTTGAGCCGTCTGATCCTTGAGCATGGCGTCGATGCGCGCTGGCTGGAGTTCGAGCTGACCGAAACGGCAGTGATGCGCCGCAACGAGCTGGTGCGCCAGACCATGGACGCGTTGGGGCGCCTGGGCGTGCGCTTTTCTCTCGACGATTTCGGCACCGGCTTTTCTTCTTTCGTACACCTCAACAGCCTGCCGATCGCCTTGCTCAAGGTGGACCGCAGCTTCGTTGCCGAAATGGAAATGCGCGAGGAGAACCGCAAGCTGGTGCACGCCATGATCAACCTGGCGCACAACCTCAACCTCGAGGTGGTGGCCGAGGGCGTGGAGAGCGAAGAGCAGCTGGCACTGTTGCGCGAGTTTGGCTGTGACCAGGTGCAGGGCTTTCTGGTCAGCAAGCCTTTGCCCGTGGCGGAGTTGATGGAGTTTTTGATGGATTGCAGCAAGCCGAAGCTGGTTAGCCTGTGACATCGCGAGGGAGGGCTTTGCCCTCCATCGCAACACAAAGCCCCGGCAATCACACAGACACTGCAGAACCGTCAGCCACACCGGCTTTGCGCAGCAGCCGCTTCATCCGCCATTCAAAGCCGAAGGTCAGCGCCACGGCAGCAAACGCCAGCCCCAATGCCAGCCCCCACCAGATGCCGACCGCGCCGCCGCCCAGGTTGAATGCGAACAGCCAGGCACTCGGCGCGCCCACCAGCCAGTAACAGCACAAGCCGATCAGGAATGTGGTCTTGGCATCCTTGAGGCCACGAATCGAACCCATGGCGATGGTCTGCATGCCATCGAACAGCTCGAACCAGGCCGCGACCATCACCAGTTGCACCGCCAGTTGGTAGATGGCGGCGAAGGCCGGGTCGCTGCGGTCGATAAACAGCCCTACCAGTGCATCGGGCAACAGCCAGAACAGTGCCGCAAAGCCGAACATGATCAGCCCGCCGAAGCCAATCCCGACCCGCCCGGCGCTGCGTGCCGCCAGCAGGTTGCCGGCGCCGTAATACAGGCCCACGCGCATGGTCACCGCATACGACAGCCCGGTCGGCACCATGAACGCCGTGGAGACGATCTGCAGGGCGATCTGATGCGCCGCCAGCTCGGTGCTGCCCAGCACACCCATGCACAGGGCGGCGAAGGCGAACAGGCCCACTTCCACCATGTAGGTGCCGCCAATGGGCAAGCCCAGCCGCCACAACTCGCGCAGCGCCGGCATTGACGGGCGCGACAGGCCCTTGCGTAGCGGGTAGGCGGCATACGCCGGGTGCCAGCGGATATACAGCGCCAGGGCAATGGCCATGCCCAGCGATACCACCGCGGTGACCAGGCCAATGCCCATCAGGCCCAGCTTCGGCAGGCCGAACATGCCTTCGAGCATGGCGACATTGAGCAGGTAGTTGAGCACCGTGCCGACCACGCTGATGACCATCACCGGGGTCGAGCGGCCGAGGGCGCTGGTGAAACCGCGCAGGGCCATGAAGGTCAGGTAGCTGGGCAGCGCCAGTGGCAGCAGGGTCAGGAACTGCGCCGCCGAGGCCACGTTCTCCGGCTGTTGGCCGAACATCAGCAATACCGGCTCAAGGTTCCACAACGCCAGCGCGGCCACCAGCGCCAGGCCCCAGGCAAGCCACAGGCCGTTTTGCGCCAGGCGGGTAGCGCCCTCGATATCGTTGGCGCCCTTGCGGATGGCCACCAGGGTGCCGACGGCGGCGATCACGCCCAGGCAGAAGATGGACACGAACGAATAGCTGGCTGCGCCCAGTCCACCACCGGCCAGGGCTTGCGGGCTGATGCGGGCCATCATCAGGGTGTCGGTCAGCACCATCAGCATGTGCGCCAACTGCGAGGCGATCAGCGGCCCGGCCAGGCGCAGCAACGCCTTGAGTTCTGTAGTGGGCGCGACGTGCATGGGCTGTCCTTCTTCCGGAGGTGATGTAGCGAAGCGCGATTCTGAGGCTTCGGTCAACTTTGCACAAAAGGATAAAACCGATTGTTGGCATGACTTTGACTCATGCATATATGCTTTCAGGAGTTGCCTCACAGCTCGTATGGCAGGTACCAGATGTCTCGTCAGCTCCCACCGTTGTATGCCCTGCGCGCATTTGAAGCTGCCGCACGCTCAAGCTCTTTCACCCGCGCGGGTGAAGAGCTGTCGATCACCCAAAGTGCGGTCAGCCGGCATATCCGCACGCTGGAGGATCACTTTGCCTGCCGCTTGTTCGTCCGCAGTGGCCGCAGCCTGCAGCTGACCGAAGCGGCGCGGGTGCTGCTGCCTGGGGTGCGTGAAGGTTTTGCCGCGCTGGAGCGGGCCTGCGATACCTTGCGCGGCGAAGATGACATCCTGCGCATGAAGGCGCCTTCGACGCTGACCATGCGCTGGTTGCTGGCGCGCTTGAGTCGCTTCCGTCATTTGCAGCCGGGCAATGAAGTGCAGCTGACCAGCGCCTGGATGGACGTGGACCATGTGGACTTCAACCAGGAGCCGTTCGATTGCGCGGTGTTGCTCAGTGACGGGGCATTCCCGGCGGACTGGGAGGTGCGCAAGTTGTTCCCGGAGTTGCTGATCCCGGTGGGCGCGCCGGACCTGCTGGACGAGGAGCCGTGGGACGTGCGCCGGCTGGCCTGCATCGAGCTGTTGCACCCCACGGTGGACAAGCGTGACTGGCGCGAATGGCTGGAGCGCATGGGGCTCAGCGACAAGGTCTCGCTGAAGGGCGGCCAGGTGTTCGACACTCTGGAACTGGGCATGATTGCTGCTGCGCGTGGTTACGGGATTTCCATGGGCGACTTGCTGATGGTGGCCGAGGATGTGGCGCAGAAACGGCTTAGCCTGCCATGGCCGACGGCGGTGCCCAGCGGGATGGACTATTACCTGGTGTGGCCCCGTACACGGCCGGGGGGCGAGCGTTTGCGGCGGTTGAGCGCGTTTCTGGATGAGGAGGTGGCGGCGATGGATCTGCCTGATGTGGAAATCCTGCCGCCCCTCTGATTCCCGCAGCCTTACATCGAGCCCAGATTCAAGGCCTGTGCACAGGCCTGCAACGACCGGCGCTCGCTTTGTGCATACAGCGCCAGCTCATCCTGCACCTGCAGCCCCAACGCCGCTTCGAACGCATCGCGGTTGGCGTTGCTGCCGTACTCGGCCTGGGCATCGTCACCCAGGTTGGACTGGAAGATCCCTGCAGCACTCACTGGCAGGAAGTCCTCGTACACCAGCGCCTCGAAGTGCACATGACCAGCGTCGATCAGGCCCTGCAGGGTGGTCGGTCGATCGTCCTGGCCACGCGCAGCCAGCCCTTTTTCGGTGGCAAAGTAGCGGAAGTACGCCAGGCCCTGTTCACGCATCTGCGCCAGGTCATCCGGGAATTCGACAAAAGTTTCCTGCAGCAGCGCCCTGTAGCGCTCGGCGTTGGCCTCGGCCGGCACACCGCCCAAGGCGGCCCGGGTCGCATCCAGCAGCTTGTCGTACAGCTGGCGCCCTTTCGGCGTCAGCGCCGCACCGCGCTGCTCGATCTCGCCAAAGCGCGCAGTGTGGCTGCCCTCGCTGCCTTGTTGGTCGCGGAAGGCAACCTTTTCCTGCAGCGCCTTGAAGCTGGTCTGGCGCAGCAGGATCGGGTGGCGGCGGGTGGGCGGGCCTTCGACCACGGCCTTGGGCGGGATGCCCTTGGCCGGCATGCCAATCTGGATGGCGTCGATATCCAGGGTGCGTGGGGTCAGGTGGTTGATGTGCGGGCCCTTGAAGGCGACCACGTCGGCGATCAGGCGATGCTGGTCGTGCAACTGCTGGTACTGCTCGGCAGTGACCGTGGCATCATGGTGCCAGCGGAAGGTGTGCAGCGCTTCCTGCACAAATGCGTCGGCATCTGCAGCGTTCAGGCCACCATCGCGTTCGCACTGGGCAATCAGCGCGAGGGCGCGATCCGTGAATATCTGGCGTTTGGCGAGGATGCTCTGGGCCAGTTCACGCAGCTGCGGGTTGTCGATCAGCTCCAGGCGCAGCAGCGAGGTGAACACGCGGAACGGGCTGACGTGCAGCGACTGCTCGTGCACCGCGCGAAACGCGGTGGAGTGCACCGGCACGCCGGCAGAGCTGAGGTCGTAGTAGCCGACCGGCTGCATGCCCATGACGGCGAACAGACGGGCGATGGTGGCCAGCTCTTCAGCGGTGCCGACGCGGATGGCGCCGTGGCGTTCCTGATCCAGGCGCTCGATTTCGCCGGTCCAGCGCAGGGCTTCGGCTACCTCGGGTTGCTGGGCCATGACCTGCTGGTTGATTTCGCTCACCAGCTCCAGCAACGTGCCGTACAGCGGCACTTCCTGTTTGTACATGAGCGACATGGCGGCAGAGAACTGCGCGCGGATGCTGTCTGGGCTGACGAAATCGTG
>NZ_JABMCW010000383.1:0-4736 GCF_013179705.1 Pseudomonas sp. CM25
CAGGTGCTGGGCCTGAACGAAGATGACCGCAAGCAGTTCGACAAGGACCTGCGGCGCGGGCGCAAACCGTTCGAGCCGGTTACCTTGATGGTCGGGCTGAGCGAAGAGCAGATCGCCCTGGTGGCAGTCAACCAGTTCCGCCTGCCAGGCCTGGATGTCGAGCCGCAGTTCATTCGCGAATACCCGTTGGCCGAGCATTTTGCCCACTCGGTGGGGTATGTGGGGCGCATCAACGAGCGCGAAACCAAGACCCTCGACAGCACCGAATACCGCGGTACCCAGTCGATCGGCAAGACCGGCATCGAGCACTTCTACGAAACCCAGTTGCACGGCCATGTGGGCTACGAGGAAGTCGAGACCAATGCCCAGGGCCGGGTAATGCGCGTGCTCAACCACAAGGCGCCGACACCGGGGCAGGACATTGTCCTGACCCTGGACTCGCACCTGCAGGTGGCTGCGGAGAAAGCCCTGGGCGACCGCCGTGGCTCGGTGGTGGTACTGGACCCGGCCAACGGCGATGTACTGGCGATGGTCAGCAACCCCAGCTTCGACCCCAACCTGTTCGTCAAGGGCATCAGCTTCAAGCAGTACGCCGCCTTGCGCGACTCCATCGACCGCCCGCTGTTCAACCGCGTGCTGCGCGGCCTGTATGCGCCCGGCTCGACAGTGAAGCCGGAAGTGGCCATCGCTGGCCTCGACAGCGGCGTGATCACCCCGGGCAGCCGGGTGTTCGACCCGGGCTACTACGAACTGCCCAACTACGAGCACAAGTACCGCAACTGGAACCGCAGTGGGGACGGCTGGGTAGACATGTACACCGCGATCATGCGGTCCAACGACACCTACTTCTACGACCTGGCGCACAAGCTGGGCATCGACCGCCTGCACGACTACATGGCCGAGTTCGGCCTGGGCCAGAAGGTCTCGCTGGACATGTTCGAGGAGGCCTCCGGGCTGATGCCGTCGGCCCAGTGGAAGCGCGCCACGCGGCGCCAGGCGTGGTTCCCGGGTGAGACGCTGATCCTTGGTATTGGCCAGGGTTATATGCAGGTGACCCCGTTGCAGCTGGCCCAGGCCACCAGCCTGCTGGCGAGCAAGGGTGTGTGGCACCGCCCGCACCTGGCCATGACGGTGGGCGGCGATACGCCGGTGGACCCCAACCCGATGCCCAATATCGTGCTGCATGACAAGCATGCCTGGGACCAGGTCAGCCAGGGCATGCAGATGGTCATGCACGACCCGCGCGGCATCGCCCGCGCCGCTGCGGCCGGGGCGCAGTACCGGATTGCCGGCAAGAGCGGCACCGCACAGGTGGTGGCGATCAAGCAGGGCGAGCGCTACAACCGCAACAAGACCCTCGAACGGCACCGCGACAACGCCCTGTTCGTCGGATTTGCGCCGGCCGACCACCCCAGCGTTGTAGTGGCGGTGATGATCGAGAACGGCGAAGCCGGTGGCCGGGTGGCAGGGCCGGTGGTGCGCGAGGTCATGGATGCCTACCTGCTGGATGAACAGGGGCATCTGAAGCCGGAGTTTGCGGGCGGGGCAAGCGCAAAGGGCGTGCCGCACACCTAGGGGCGCTCCTCAAGCCGCCCCCCCCCAGCACCCAACCCCCAGCCAAAACATCCCATTCCCCGTCCCTCCCGTCATAGTCCCCCCGCCCCCCCAATGCCATAGTGGAGAAAACAACACGGATAAAAATCCCATGTACAGAAACACCGCTACCCCCGCGGACGACAACGGTTGCGGCTGGTTCCACCTCAGCCCCGAGCGCCAGCCCCGCGCCGCACACCGAGGGCGGAGCGAGGCACGCTGGGTGGTGCTGGGCGCGGGCTTCACCGGCCTTGCCGCAGCGCGGCAACTGGCGCTGCACCACCCCGACGACGAAATCATCCTGGTCGATGCCCAGGAGGTCGGCTTCGGCGCCTCGGGACGCAACTCGGGCTTCGCCATCGACCTGCCCCACGACATCGGTGCCCCCGACTACATCGGTGACCTGGCCACCGCCAGGATGAACCTCAAGCTCAACCTGCGCGCCCAGTCGATCCTGCGCGGGCTGATCAACCAGCACGGCATCGACTGCCAGATCCGCCCGGACGGCAAGTACCAGGCCGCCGTCGAAGACAAGGGCCTGGCCGTGCTGGAAGCCTACCGCAGCGGCCTGGAAAAACTCGGCCAGCCCTACCAGATGATCGATGCCCGCGACCTGCCCGGGCACGTCGGCACCCCGTTCTACCGCAAGGCGCTGTACACCCCGGGCACCCAGCTGTTGCAACCTGCCGCCCTGGCCAAGGGCCTGGCCGAAAGCCTGCCAGGCAACGTGACCCTGCACGAACGCACCACCATCACCCACATCGAGCAGGGCCGCCGCATCACCCTCAAGCACGCCAACGGCGAGATCATCGCCGACCAGTTGCTGCTGACCAACAACGCCTTCGCCTCGCACTTCGGCTTCCTGCCCGGCCGCCTACTGCCGATCTTCACCTACGCCAGCATGACCCGCCCGCTGACCGAAGCAGAACAGGCCCGTCTGGGCGGCAAGGCCACCTGGGGCATCATCCCCGCCGACCCGTTCGGCAGCACCCTGCGGCGCACGCCGGACCAGCGCCTGCTGGTGCGCAACAGCTTCAGCTTCAACGCCGATGGGCGCGCCCACCCGCGCCATATTGCCCGCGCCGGGCGCCAGCACCGCGACGCGTTCGAGCGGCGCTTCCCGATGCTGTCGGGCATACCATTCGAATACACCTGGGGCGGCTCGATGTGCCTGTCGCGCAACCACCTGTCGCACTTCGGCACCCTCGCCCCCAACGTGCATGCCGCGCTGTGCTGCAATGGCCTGGGCATCACCCGTGGCACCGCCACCGGCACCCTGCTGGCCGACTGGCTGTGCGGCGAGCGTGATGAGCTGATCGACTTTCTGCTGGGCTCCAAAGGGCCCAACCGCAACCCGCCGGAACCGCTGCTGAGCGTGGGCGTGAACCTCAACCTGCACTGGGGCCAGCGCCGCGCCGGCCTGGAAAGCTGACAAGGAGACACCATGCACAGCCTGGGCATTCTAGGGGTGGGCGAGCTCACCGAAAAAGTGGTCATCGGCCTGCGCCGCAGCGGTTTCGATGGCCCCATTCTGCTTTCTCCGCGCAATGCCGACCGGGCCGCCATGCTGGCCCGTGAACATGCTTGTCAGGTGCTGCCGAGCAACCAGGCCGTGGTGGACCAGGCCGAGCTGGTGCTGATCGGCGTACGCCCGCATTCGTTGGCCGAACTGGCCGAGGAAATCAGCCTGCGCCCCGGCCAGCGCCTGGTGTCGCTGGCCGCCGGGATCAGCCTGGCGCAGCTGGCGAGCGCGTTTCCCGGTGCGCTCTGCGTGCGTGCGATGCTGTCGTACGCAGCGCAATATAACCAGTCCACCGTCGTGGTCTGCCCGCCCGACGCACTCACCACCCAATACCTGGCGCCCTTGGGCAAGCTGGTGGTGCTGCACGGCGAGCCCGAGTTCGAGTTGGCCACGGTGGCGGCGTGCATGAATGGCTGGTTCTACTTCCTGCTCCACGACCTGCAGCAATGGCTGATGGACAAAGGCCTGCCAGCGGCCGAGGCACGGGCGCTGGTGCTGGGCAATCTGCAGGACTGCGTGGCCAGCGCGGGGCAGCAGCCGGAGTACACGCTCAAGGCCCTTGGACAGGCCATTGCCACCCCTGGCACCTTCACTGCGGATGGACTGGCGGTGCTGATGCATCAGCCGGTGAGCGCGACCTGGGGAGCCGCGTGCGAAGTGGTGCTGGATGCACTGTTGACCCGTTCGCAGTTGGCTGGATCGAAGTAGAGGCCAGCTCTCAGCCACGCAACTGGTACCAGGTGGTCTTGAGCTGCGAATACTTGTCGAACGAATGCAGCGACAGGTCGCGGCCGAATCCGGACTGTTTACCACCGCCAAACGGCACCGTGACATCCAGCGCATCGACCGTGTTCACCGACACGGTGCCTGCCTTCAGCGCCCGCGCCACCCGGTGCACCTGGTTGAAGTCGTCGCTCCACACCGAGGCCGCCAGGCCGTAGATGCTGTCGTTGGCCAGGCGCACCGCCTGCTCCTCGGTGTCGAAGGCGCTCACCGCCAGTACCGGCCCGAAGACCTCCTCTTGCGCCAGGCTCATGCAGCGCTCGACACCGGCAAAAATGGTCGGCTCGATGTAGTTGTCCGAACCGGCGATGGTCAGCCGCCGCCCACCGCACAGCAACCGCGCCCCTTCCTGCCCGGCTCGAGCGATGGCCGCTTCGATCCGGCCCGTCTGCCCGGCGTCGACGATGGCCCCGGCACGGCTCGCGGGGTCCAGCGGATTACCCGGCAGCCACTGGCGGGCCTTGGCCTGCAGGCGCTCGATGAACTCATCATGGATGGAGCGCTGCACATACAGCCGCGAGTTGGCCGAACACACCTCACCCTGGTTGAAGAAGATGCCGAACGCCGCCTTTTCCGCCGCCAGGTCCAAGTCCTGGCAGTTCTCGAACACCAGGTTGGGGCTTTTGCCGCCGCACTCCAGCCATACCTGCTTGAGGTTGGACTGGGCCGAGTACTGCATGAAGTACTTGCCCACCTGAGTGGAGCCGGTGAACACCAGGCAATCCACATCCGGGTGTAGCCCCAGCGCCTGCCCGGCCTGCTCGCCCAGGCCCGGCACCACGTTCAGTACCCCTTCCGGCAACCCGGCCTGCAGCGCCAGCTGGGCCAGGCGCAGGGC
>NZ_JABMCW010000384.1:0-4734 GCF_013179705.1 Pseudomonas sp. CM25
ACGACGCACCGAGCAACGACGTCAACCGCGCCGGCATGCTCGAAGACCTGAACAGCCTGCCGGCCGGTTCTATCGTCGTGCTGCATGCCTGCTGCCACAACCCGACTGGCGTCGACCTGGGCCTGGACGACTGGAAAAACGTGCTGGAAGTGGTCAAGGCCAAGGGCCATGTGCCGTTCCTCGACATGGCCTACCAGGGCTTTGGTGACGGCATCGCCGAAGACGCGTTCGCTGTACGCCTGTTCGCCGAGTCGGGCCTGGACTTCTTCGTTTCCAGCTCGTTCTCCAAGTCGTTCTCGCTGTACGGCGAGCGCGTTGGCGCACTGTCGATCGTCACCGCCTCGAAGGACGAGAGCACTCGCGTGCTGTCGCAGGTCAAGCGCGTCATCCGCACCACCTACTCCAACCCGCCGACCCACGGCGCGACCATCGTCGCTACCGTGCTCAACAGCGAAGAACTGCGCCTGATGTGGGAAACCGAGCTGGCTGAGATGCGCCAGCGTATCCACGGCATGCGCCAGCAAATGGTCAGCCTGCTGGCTGAATATGGCGCCAACCGCGACTTCAGCTTCGTTGGCCGCCAGGCAGGCATGTTCTCCTACTCGGGCCTGACCGTTGAACAGGTCGCCCGCCTGAAGAACGAGTTCGGTATCTATGCCCTGGACACCGGCCGCATTGCGGTAGCTGCGCTGAACCAGAGCAACATCCACGTGGTCACCAAGGCCATCGTCGAAGTACTGTAACTGCTTGATTGCAATATAATTTGCCTGGGGGAGGGTTGACTTCCCTCGGGCAATTAGTAAGATATGCGCAGATTCCGCGATAGCTCAGTCGGTAGAGCAAATGACTGTTAATCATTGGGTCCCTGGTTCGAGTCCAGGTCGCGGAGCCAAAATTTGAAAAACCTCCAGTTGCGCAAGCACTGGAGGTTTTTTTGTGCCCGCCCCCCCTAACAGCCGGTTCGACCTCCCCATCGGGCGTTTGAGCAAGAAGGCCGGAGCGTCACTGGCGAGTTGATCCAGGCTCAGTGCGCAGCCCCTGAGGCCGGATAGGGCAATGTGACCTCGCTACCCTCCTCTACCAGGCTCCAGACCAACAGCTTGGCTGGCTGGGTGTCGCTGGCGTTGCGCGACACGCTGTGCACGGTACCCGGTGCCTCGTACCAGTAATCGCCCGCTTTGTAGGTTTTCTCCGGCTCGCCGTTCAGCTTCGATATCACCGCGCCTTCAAGCACGTAGGCCATTACCGCGCCCGGGTGCTGATGCGCGGGTGATGCCTCGCCAGGTGCGTAGCTGACGGTGAGCATGATGGCATTCTTGCCGGGGGCGTTGCTGGGCTGCTGTTGCTGCAGCAGCTTGACCTGGCTGGCAACGTCGCCGTGCGCCCAGACAGGCGCCTGGGCGGCGAGCAGACCGAAGAGGATGAGGGCTACGGGTTTCATGGGGGCTTCTCCTGCATGGCGATTGCCTGCAGGTTAGGCCCCGGGAAGCGAGAGGCAAATGGCCAATCCGGGGTAAAAGCAGGAGGCCAGAGCAGACCCCGGGCCCTTAGTGGCTACGCCCGATCGGATAGAACTCGCCGTGGCTCCACACGCCAAGCCATTCCTCCCCCGCTATCGCCTGCGGCACCGCCAGTTCCACCAGTTGGTAGAACACATTGCGATGAATCAGCGCCTCAAGGTTGCTGCGCATCAGCACATAGGGCGATGGCTCCTGCGTCAGCGGGTCGGTCACCACGCGCAGCGGGTTGGCCGGCCCGGCCTCGACCTGGTCCTCGACATTGCTGGTGAAGCGCAACACTTGTTGCTCACCGTCACCCAGCACTTCAAGCGCCACCGCCACGAACGGCGCGTCGTCGACGCGAATACCGACCTTCTCGACCGGGGTGATCAGGAAATAGTCATCGCCGTCGCGCCGCATGATTGTCGAGAACAGCCGCACCATCGGCTTGCGCCCAATCGGTGTACCCAGGTAATACCAGGTGCCATCACGGGCGATGCGCATGTCGATATCACCGCAAAAATCCGGGTTCCACAGATGCACCGGCGGCAGGCCCTTGGCCTTGGGGATTTGTGCCAGGAGGTCATTGGCCTTGCCCGAATCGCTCATCTTGCTTGCCTCATTCACTCATGCCCAGAAGGCTACGAGCGTACTCGCGCATCGGCGCCGCAAGCAAATCCCGCGGCGTGTTGTCGTGGAACGTCAACAAACCGCCACGGCTCTTGATACGAGCGGTATCTATCAGGTAGCGGGTGTTGGTTTCAATCAGCATCATCTGCACCACGCCGGTGTCCCAGCCCAACCGGTCGACGGCCTGTTCGTCATACCACTCGTCACCATTGCCGATACGGTCGTCGGTGCGCGCGAAGCGAGTGTACAGCACATAGTCGGCGCCCACAGCGCGGGCCTGGGCAATGGCCTCTTCCAGGCCAAGCGGGCCTTGCGCGCGGCGCACCAGCGGGAAGTACTCGACGAAGCTCTTGAAGGCCTCATCGGCCACCGCGTTCTGCCGTGGCACCGGCCCTTTGCCTGGGGGGACGAATGCACCCTGACCGATGAAGATGAAGGAATCGGGCTGCAGGCGGATCGACAGCGTGCGACGGGTCTCGCTGTGGTCCAGCAGACCAGCATCGCTCATGTGGTAACGGACGCCCTCGCCCATATCGCTGACATTCATGCAGCCGCCCAGCGCCATCAGCGCCAGCAGCAAGACCAGGCTACGCATCTTTCCTCCAGTGGCCGGCGACGAAAAACCGGCGAATAGCCGGCGGATGCAGCTTTTGCGCCAGCTTCAGCCACCGATCACTTTCATCACCGTCACGCCACCGGCAAACGCCAGGTCCTGCTTGTCTGCCAGCGCCTTGACCAGCAACCGCTGTAAGGCCGGCAGCGCCTGATGGCGGGGCTTTTCCAGCAGGTCGCCGATGAAGTGACGGTTGCCCGACGACAGGCAACCATGCAGCCACCCCGTAGACGACAGGCGCAGCCGCGAGCAGGTGCGGCAGAACGGGACGCTCTCGTTGGCGATCACACCGAAGTGGCCTTTGCCGGGGACTTGATAACGCAAGGCAGTGGCGTCCAGCGGCGCGTCGACCTGGGCATAGGCATGCTTGCCGCCGATCAGTGCAAGCAGTTGATCAAGGCCGACAAACTGCTGCAGGAAGGCATTGCGGTCACGCGCCAGGTGGCCCATGCGCATCAGCTCGATGAAGCGCAGCTCAAAGCCGCGTTCAAGGCAATAATCCAGCAGCGGCAGTACCTGGTCGAGGTTTTGCCCGCGCATCGGCACCATGTTCACTTTCACCCGCATACCCAAGGCACTGGCCTGCTCCATGCCCGCCAGCACGCTGCTCAGGTCGCCGCCCCGGGCGATCGTACGGAAAGCCGTGGGGTCGAGGGTATCGAGGGACACATTCAGGCGCCGAATACCAGCTGCCTGCAGCTGCGGCAGTTTGCGCGCCAGCAGCTGGCCATTGGTGGTCAGCGAGATATCGTCGAGGTCGAGCTTGCTCACGGCGGCAAGGAAGGCATCCAGGCGCGGGCTGACCAAAGGCTCGCCACCGGTGATGCGCAGGCGTTCGATGCCGGCGGCTTCGATCAGGTAGGCCACGCCGCGAGCCAGGGCATCTGCGGACAGTTCGTCCTGTGCTGCTACCAGGCGCTTGCCGTCGGGCACGCAGTACGTGCAGGCATAATTGCAGGCAGCCGTCAGGCTGACACGCAGGTTGCGAAAACGCCTGCCTTGACGATCGACGATCATGGATGACTCCGGCACTGATGATGGGGGGCTGGCAAAACCTGACTCATAAATCAGGTTTTTGCAAGCCCCGGGCACATTGCCGAGTGTTGTCGGGGTGTCAGCTCGAGGGTTCAGGGTCGCGCTTGCGCTTGTTGCCCATACGCACACCGATGTCCATCAGGAACTGGAAGAAGCCTTCCTGATCCTCCAGCACATTGCTCCAGAACGGCGAGTGGTACAGCGCCACGGCGCCATGCACCAACGCCCAGGCGGCGCAGTAGTGGAAATACGGCGGCACGTCTTCGAGCTTGCCTTCGCTGATACGGCCCTTGATCAGCTGGGTCAGGCGGTCGAAGTTGGAGGCACGAATGCTGTGCAACTGCTCGACCATTTCCGGTACCTGGTTGCCCTTGACCACCTTTTCTTCAAGGCGGTCGAACAGCCGGTAGCGTTGCGGATCGCGCATGCGGAACTCGAAGTAGGCGCGCGACAGGGCTTCCTTGTCGCGGTCGACGTCGGCCGAGTGCAACAGCTCGTTCAGGTCGCGCTCATAGTCGAGCATCAGGCGCAGGTAGATCTCCGCCTTGGACTTGAAGTGCTTGTAGATCGTGCCTTTGCCGATACCCACGGCGTCGGCGATCATCTCGACGGTGACACTGTCCTCACCCTGTTCGAGAAACAGCTTGAGCGCGGTGTCGAGGATTTCCTGTTCGCGGCGGCGAAATTCACGGACCTTACGAGGTTCTTTCTGCATGGGAAGGACTGGATGACAATCGAAGCGGTTTATTATGCCTATCTTGCGGGAAATTGCACGGATCATCCACGCACGGCAGTGTTTCACGATGCTTACGGCCATTCGCTGAAGGAGGAATGAAAGCGCGGCGTATTCCAAATCTGTTTAAAAAACGATCAATAAACACTGGCACTGCGCCAAACCTGGCCAATACTTGAAGTGTTGGCGCGACGCATCCCCCCCGAGTGGCGCGCTGATAAAGG
>NZ_JABMCW010000385.1:0-4700 GCF_013179705.1 Pseudomonas sp. CM25
TGGCCCAGGCTTGCGGCATCGACCGCTTCCGCCTCACCCGCGCGTTCAAGGCCGCATTCGGCCTGGCGCCGCATGCCTACCTGATCCAGCTGCGCCTGGCCCGGGCACGGCGCCTGCTGGCCCAGGGCCAGACCCCGGCCGAAGTGGCCGTGGCCCTGGGCTTTGCCGACCAGAGCCACTTGGGGCGCTGGTTCCGCCGCGCCTACCAGCTGACCCCGGCCGACTACCGCAGGCGCTGCTCAAACCTTCCAGACTGACGGGCTGTGGGCAGCGAGCATGGTACTTCGATTTCCGGAGCCCTTGATCATGTCGCACTCGCTGTTGCCCTTCATCCTTTTCGCCCTGGTGTCCAGCATCAGCCCGGGGCCGACCAACCTGCTGATCCTCGCCCACGGTGCCCGCCTGGGCCTGCGCGCGAGCCTGGCGCCCATCGCTGCGGCCTGCGGGGCAGCTGCGGCGATCGTGCTGCTGGTCGGTCTGGGGCTGGGTGAGGTGCTGCTGCGTTACCCGTTGGCGCAACAGATGATGAGCTGGGCCGGGGTGCTGTGGCTGAGCTGGCTGGCGTGGAAGATGCTGCGCAGCGCGGCAGCACCGCTTGAGGCCGCCACGGCGCACGGCTTCAGCGCCGTGAGCGCGGCGGCGTTGCAGGTGGTGAACCCCAAGGTGTGGCTGATGGCCGTGGCGGTGGTCGGCGTATTTGCAGCACCGTCGCTGCCGGTGTGGCAGCTGGCGTTGGTGTTTCTGCTGATTGCCCTGCCGTGCATGGCGGCGTGGGCGGCATTGGGGGTAGGCAGCGCGCGGTGGTTGCAGGGGGTGCAGCGGTTGCGGGTGTTCAATCAGGTATTGGCGGGAGTGTTGCTGGTGTCGGCCTGGGTGGCCATGCTGAGCTGAAGCCGCAGAGGTGAGCCCCCTCCCCAAAAGACCAAGCCAGCCCCCGCCAGCAGGCGGGGAGACCGGCCCCCATCCGCGTACTACTTTAGTACTACCTTTGCTGTCTATCGTCGCATTCACAAAGCACCGCCACTGGCATGTAATGGCTCCATAACAAAAAGGAAAAAACCCATGCCACGTGCCCTGCCCCGGCTCCCATGCCCTCTGCTGGTGGCCCTTTCACTCAGCCTGTCACTGAGCGTGGCCCAGGCCGACACGGCGCCGATGTTCTCCCCCGAAGGCTATCGCACCACCCTCTATCGCAGCCCGACCCCACAGCAAGTCGACGGCGGCCAGGTCATCGATACCGCTGCCCTGCAAACGCTGCTGAGCCAGCAACCCCGGCCGGTGCTGATCGACGTCTACCGCAGGCAATGGCTGCAAGGCCGCTTCATCGAGGACGAACCCCACAGCAACCTCCCCGGGAGCCTGTGGCTGGCCAATACCGGCGACGGCGAATTGAGCCCGGCCTGGCAGGCCTACTTCGTGCGTAACCTGCAGGCAGCCAGCGCCGGGCAGCCGGGGCAAGCGCTGGTGTTTTACTGCCGCGCCGATTGCTGGTTGAGCTGGAACGCGGTAAAACGCGCAAAAGCCCTCGGCTATCACAACCTGTACTGGTACCGCGACGGTCTGGACGCCTGGCAGCAGGCCAACCTGCCGCTGCAGCCGGCCCAACCGGTGCCTTTCCCCTGAATACACTGCCTGCGAACACGTGCCCGCCCTATCCAATAAAAACGAGGTGAAAAGGCCATGTACAAAATTCTGATTGCCGACGATCACCCACTGTTTCGCGAAGCCATCCACAATGTCATCAGCGATGGCTTCCAAGGCAGCGAGGTCATGGAAACGGCCGACCTGGACAGCGCCTTGGCATTGACCCAGGCGCATGAGGACCTCGACCTGATCCTGCTCGACCTGAACATGCCCGGCATGCACGGGCTCAATGGCCTGATCACCCTGCGCAACGAGGCGCCGACCACGCCCGTGGTGATCGTCTCGGCCGAGCAGGAAAAGCAGGTCGTGCTGCAGGCCATTACCTACGGCGCCGTGGGGTTCATCACCAAATCCTCGCCGCGCTCACAGATGATCGAAGCGATCGAGCAGATCCTCAACGGTAACGTGTACCTGCCGCCCGACATCATCCGCGCCCAGAAAAGCAGCACCAGCCGGCGCCTCAACGACACCCCGAGCTTCCCGCCCGAGATGCTCCAGGCGCTGACCCGCAAACAACTGCTGGTGCTCGAGCGCATGACCAAGGGCGAGTCGAACAAGCAGATCGCCTACACCCTGGATATCGCCGAAACCACAGTCAAGGCACACGTTTCGGCGATCTTGCGCAAGCTGAACGTGCACAACCGCGTGCAGGCCATCCTCAGTGCTGGCGATATCGATTTCGCTGACTACCTGCGGCGCTGAGCTGGACCGGCGTACCGGCAAGGCAGCGCCTACATTGGCATGGCCAGCAGGTGGCTCATCGCGGTCTTGAGCTTCATCGGCCGCACCGGTTTGTGCATGAGGGTGTGACCCAGCTCGCGGATCTGCTGCTTGAGTTCGTTGCTGTAGTTGGCGGTGATCATCAACGCCGGTAGGGGCTGGGCGCGGCGAGCATTGATCCGGGCCACGGCGTCGATACCATTGCAGTCATTGTCCAGGTGGTAGTCGGCGATCAGAAGGTCTGCCCTGGCGTGGTAGTTGTCCACCTGGCGCGCCAGGTCTTCTTCCGACAGCGCGGTGACTACCTGGCACCCCCAACCCTCAAGCAATGTGCGCATGCCGGCGCAGATTGCCGCATCGTTATCCAGCACCCACACCCGCGCACCACGCAGGCGTTCGAGTGTGCGTGCGCAGGTCGCCTGGCTTGGCTGGGGGCTGGGTGCTACTGCGCTCAGCGGCACTTCGACGGCGAACACCGAGCCCTTGCCGAGCCACGAGCGCACCCGAATGCGATGGCCGAGAATGCCGGCGATCTTTTCCACGATCGCCAGGCCCAGACCCAGGCCACGGTCCTGGTCCGGGCGCTGTACATCACCGCGCCTGAACTCCTGGAACATCTCTTCCAGATGCTCTTCGGCGATGCCGATACCGCTGTCCCACACTTCGATCCGCAGACCGCCGCGCAGGCGTCGGCAACCCAGCACCACGCGCCCGCTGCGGGTGTAGCGGATGGCATTGCTGAGCAGGTTGCGCAGAATGCGCGCGAGCAGCTGGATATCACTGCGCACCACGGCAGAACAGCCCACGAAGTGCAGTTCAAGCCCTTCGCTGCGCGCCACCTGGGCATATTCGGCGGCGAGGTTGTCGATCAGCTCGCTGAGGGCGAACGGGGCGACATCGGCCTTGATCACCCCGGCATCGAGCTTGGAAATATCTACCAGGGTGCCAAGCAGGTTCTCCACGTCCTCCAGCGAGTTGCTGACGTTGCGTACGAGGTGGGCGCTGTTGTGTGGTTCCCCGCGCTCGAGCAAGGCGCTGGTAAACAGCCGCGCCGCGTTCAACGGTTGCAGCAGGTCATGGCTCACCGCAGCGAGAAACTTGGTTTTCGACAGGTTGGCCTGTTCGGCCTCGCGCTTGGCCTCTCGCAGGCGCGACTCGACCCGGCTGCGTTCTTCGATTTCGCGCAGTAGCTGGTCGTTGAGGGTGGTGAGTTCGGCGGTACGTTCGCGCACCCGCAGTTCCAGGTGCTGATAAGCCTGGTGCAGCGCCTGCGCAGTGTTACGGCGCTCGGTGATGTCGCGGATCAGCACGAAGATACCCACCACCTCGCCACTGGCCAGCCGGTTGGGAACGTAGGAACGCAGCATGTAGCGCTCCTGGCCGTTGCTGTTGGTTTCGGCAAATTCGAAGGTTACGCTCTCCCCCGCCAGCGCTTGCGCCACGTAGCCTTCCAGGCGCCGGTAATGCTGCTCGCTGTGGGCCTGGCGCAGGCTCTGGCCAAGCATCACGCCGCGCGGCCAGCAGTACCATTCTTCATACACCTTGTTGGTGAATTCATAGACCAGGTCGGCGTTCAGGTAGGCGATCAGCGCCGGGACATTGTCGGTGATCAGTCGGATCTGGTGCTGGTGGGCAGTTTCGTCCCGCTGCCGGGCCTCACTGAGCAGCCGGTTGAGGGCCTTGAGCTCAGCCATGGCCTGGCTCAGGGCATCTGTGCGTTCGCGCACCTGTTCCGCCAGCACCACGGAATGCTGGAACGCTGCATAGGGGTCGTTGCCGCGGGTGACGCCGGACTCGATGCGTTCGATCAGCGCGCCATTGATGCGCTGCAGCTTGTGGTTCTGGCGCTGCAGGCCGGTGACCTCGGCCTGCAGTTCAGCGACCGACGGCAGGCCGGGGGCGGGCAATGGCGACCCCGGTGAAGGTCTGGTTGATGTGCATGCCATTGAACTGCTCTCCGTAGGTGTTGAAGCCGATCACCCGCTGCTCGCGCAAGCACGCACCAACTGGCTCCAGGCCATTGCGGCCCTCCAGTTCCAGGCGCCGCAGGAAGCAGTCGCAGCCGATGGTCAGCAGCAGCTGGCCCAGGCGCTGGCGCAGGCCATCGAACAACTGTTGCAGGTTCGGCAGCAGCGGCCCTGGGGTCATGGCCGTGAGCACGATGCCGTTTTCCACCGCGCAATAGAAACTCAGGCTGAGGTCCGGGTGCACCTGCTGGATTGCCCGCACGTAGTACTGGTCGTGTATGCGCACGGCCAGCGGGTGGGCGGCGAACACCCGGTAATCAAGCGCATGCACCGGCACACCGATGTGGCGGGCGTATTCCTCGGCAGCGG
>NZ_JABMCW010000386.1:0-4679 GCF_013179705.1 Pseudomonas sp. CM25
ACCTGCTGCACAAGTACGGCGACGACTACAAAGTGATCTTCGTCGGCGATGCGGCCATGGCCCCGTACGAAATCACCCAGCCGGGTGGCAGCGTGGAGCACTGGAATGAAGAGGCCGGGTATGTGTGGATCCAGCGGTTCATGGAGAAATTCAGGAAAATCATCTGGATCAACCCGTATCCGAAACAGGCCTGGGACTACACCGCCTCCACCCACCTGGTGCGTGATTTGATCGAGGACAAGATGTATCCGCTGACCTTGCAGGGGTTGGAGGAAGGGATGCGGTATCTTTCCAAGTGACGTACCTACGGGCTGCATACGAACTGGTAATCGTAAGCGCCCGCAGAGTTCAATTGTTGACAGCGAAGCGGCCTGATTTTTATCGCAATCACTGACCACGCCACGATCGAATGTCTTCCTGTAGGGGAGCAAGCAACTTTCTAGCAATCGAGTTGATACGAATTTGAGCGTGCTCATTCTCAAATTGAATCATATTCCTCCAAGTGTATAGCTGCCACTCCAGACGCCACCTTTGCTGTGGCGAAGGCGCTTGCACGTGCGACTCAATTTTGGAATACATACCAATTAGCAGCGAGCGCGCATCTTCAAATACTTGTCGAGAAAAGGAGAATAATCCCAGCGGCGTCTCTGCTCGCGGATTAAACCTCAACGCTTCAATATGATTAAGCACATTTGCCGCCTCCGTCGCTTCAATATGCAGCACAAAATCAGGAGAACGCTTTACAAGCTTCACTAGTTCAGACGGGGAGGATTTATTAATTTTAACCCTTGTCTCATTCCAAGTGAGCTTAAGGCTGCGGGACCTTCCCGTCACCATGCGAATAGGCACAGGAGCCTTCCCTGCCGGGTCACTGTAGTTGACGGGATCACCGCCACAATACGCGTAACCGTTGATTCCTCCAGCGCTAAAAGGGCTGAGGAAGTCCAAAGATGTAAATCTCATCAAGGCCGGGCTGTAATAGCGCAGCCCGGCGCCGAGCGGATAGCATCGCGAAATATTATCCATGCGCTCGCCATCATACCCGAGGATGGATAACTCCATCAATTTTGATGAGGAAAACCCGTACGCCGTATAATTCATATGCCCTCGGTAAATCTTGTAGCAACAAAGCCAAGTAGACTTGAAGGCAAACTTGGAAACTTCCATCGAACAAGATAGCCCTGATCCGTCAGCGGTCAACTAGCAAAATTACCAGTCTCATGTTTTTTGACGTTTATTGAATGCCTGTTCGGGCCTTGTCGCGGGCACGCCCGCGAAAGGACCAGCGGCCTTACAACCAACGGTCCAGGTATACCTTCTGCTTGTGCCAAGCCTCGTCCTGCACCACGGGCCTGAACCGCACTGCAGCCCCCGGCATGCACTGCGCGAGCTGCGCCAATGCCAGCGGCGTCAACGCCCCCAGCCGCGGGTAGCCGCCAATGGTCTGCCGGTCATTAAGCAACACGATCGGCTGCCCATCCGGCGGCACCTGCACCGCCCCCAGCGGAATGCCTTCGGAAATCATCGGCGCCCCTTGGTAGACCAACTGCGGCCCCAGCAAGCGAATGCCCATGCGGTCGGCGCGGCTGTCCAGCGTCCACTCGCGGTTGAACGCTTCGAACAGGCTGGTACCGCTGAAATCGCCGATCTGCGCGCCCATCACCAGGTCGAGCACAGGCTTGGGCTGATGACGCGGGCGCAGCGCCTCAGGCACCTCGCGCAGGCTGACCGCGGCATCTGCGAACGCCAGCACCTGGCCTTCGCCAAGCGCCGAACCTTGACCATCAACCCCGCCCAGCTGCTCCCGCACAACGGTGGCACAACTGCCCAGCACCGCCTCGCCCTGGAACCCGCCAGGCGCCGCCAGGTACGCACGCACACCCCGTTTCGGCTGTTTCAGGGTCAAACGCTGCCCCTTGGCCAAGGCAAAGCTGCGCCAGGGTGCGATCGGCTGCTCTTCGACCCGTGCATCCAGATCGGCACCGGCCAGCGCCAGCACGCAATCCTGTTCGGCCACCACGCAGAAACCACCCAGCGTCACCTCGACCACCGGTGCTCCCAACGGGTTGCCCAGCAGCCAGTTGGCCCAGTGCATCGCCACCCAGTCCAGCGCCCCGCCCTGGGTCACGCCCAGGTGGCGCACGCCAAAGCGCCCGGCGTCCTGCAACTGGCACAACGCGGTGCTGGTTTCGATCCTCAACTGCTTCATGCCTGCGCCTCCACATCGCCGCCCAAGGCGACGAAATCGGCCTTCGATACCGCCACAAAGCGCACCCGGTCCCCCGGCTGCAGCAGGCTGTAGCCCTCACGTTCGCGGTCGAAAAGGCGCACGGGCGTGCGCCCGATCAGGTTCCAGCCGCCTGGCGACACCGCCGGATAGGCTGCTGTCTGGCGTTCGGCAATGCCGACACTGCCCGCCGCCACTCGCTTGCGTGGGGTGCTCAGGCGCGGGCTGGCCAGGCGTTCGTCGACCAGGCCCATGAAGCCGAAACCCGGGGCGAAGCCCAGGGCGAACACCGGATAATCACGCTCGCTGTGCAAGCGGATCACCTCGGCTTCGCTCAGGCCGCTGCGGGCTGCCAGCACGGGAAGCTCAGGGCCGACACTGGCGTGGTACCACACTGGGATTTCGTGACGGCGACCGCCACTGCCGGCGTCTGGCCGCAAACCGTCCAGCGCTTGCTTGATCAATGCCCTCGCCTCGCCCGGCGGCAGGTCGAATTGCACCATCAGCGTGGTATAGGACGGCACCAGATCCAGCAAATGTTCACCGAACGCCACGCTCAAGCGTTGGCTGGCGGCAAGCATCCAGGGCATGTTGGCCTCGTCGATACGCTCGAACAGGCGCACCATCAGGCTATCGAAGGCCACTACTTCAACGCGTGGGTTCATCGTGGCTCCAGTGCATCGAGAGCCAGGCGAATCTGCCGCACAGCCGCCACCGAACTGTCGTTGTCGCCATGCACGCACAGGGTGCTGGCCACCAGCTTCAGTGCACTGCCGTCGTCCGCCACCAGCGTGTCGCCCCGGGCCAGGCGCACGGCCTGCTCCACCACAAGCGCCGGGTCGTGGTGTACAGCACCAGGCAGGCGCCGCGACCGCAGGTGACCACTGGCGGTGTAGGCGCGGTCGGCGAAGGCCTCGAACCACAGTGGCACGCCGATCTCGTCGCCCAAGGCCTGGGCCGCGCGGTTGTCGGCCGTGGCCATGAGCATCAGCGGCAAGGTGCTGTCGTAGGCCGCCACGGCCTCCAGCACGGTACGCAGCTTGAGCGGGTCGGCCATCATGTCGTTGTACAACGCGCCATGGGGTTTCACATAGGTTACGCGGCCGCCCTGCACCTTGCAGATGCCGTCCAGGGCGCCGATCTGATAGTGCAGCATGTCGCGGATTTCCTCGTTGCTGCAGGCCATGGAGCGGCGGCCGAAACCGGCCAGGTCCGGGTAGGCCGGGTGCGCACCGATGCGCACCCCATGCTCCAGCGCCAGGGCGACGGTGCGGCGCATGATGCCTGGGTCGCCGGCGTGGTAGCCGCAGGCGATGTTGGCGCAATCGATGTAAGGCATCACTTCGGCATCCAGGCCCATGCGCCAGCTGCCGAAACTCTCGCCCATGTCGCAATTGAGTAGCAGGCGTTCCACCGCGCGGCCTCCGTTGTTTTTGTTGTCCATATGCCTACCTTACCGCGCCTGCAGCTGTTTGCCGCGTGTTTCCGGCAAGCTCAGCGCGGCCACGATCACCACGCCGTAGGACACGGCCGAGAACACGCCAATGCCCAGGCCCAACGGGACTTTCTGGCCCAGCATGCCGATCATCAGCGGGAACAGTGCCGCGATGACCTTGCCGATGTTGTAGCAGAAGCCCTGCCCCGAACCGCGAATGCGGGTGGGGAACAGTTCAGTCAGGAACGCCCCCATGCCGCTGAAGATCCCCGAGGCGAAGAAGCCCAGCGGGAAACCCAGCCACAGCATGACCCCATCGCTGACTGCCATCTGCGTGTACAGCAGCACGATGACGAACGAGCCCACGGCAAACAGGATGAAATTCTTCTTGCGCCCCAGCAGGTCGGACAGATAAGCGCTGACCACATAGCCGATGTACGAGCCGACGATCACCATGGCCAGGTAGCCGCCCGTGCCCAGCACGCTCAGGCCGCGCTCGTTCTTGAGGAAGGTAGGCAGCCACGAGGTGATGGCGTAGTAGCCGCCCAGCGCGCCGGTGGTCAGCAGCGACGCACGCACGGTGGTCCACAGCATGCCGGGGGCGAAAATTTCGTAGAAGTGCGAAGGTGCCTCGGCGTTTTCCACCGCCTTGGCCTCGCGGTACACCTCCGGGTCTTTGACCAGCCGGCGAACGAAGATGACGAAGATCGCCGGCACCAATCCCAGCAGGAACAGTGCACGCCAGGCCTGCTCGGCCGGCAGCCAGGAGAACAGCAGCGCATAGAGGATGGCGGTAAGGCCCCAGCCAAGCGCCCAGCCGGACTGCACCATCCCGACCGCCTTGCCGCGGTCCTGGGCACGGATGACTTCGCCGATCAGCACCGCACCGGCGGTCCACTCACCGCCAAAGCCGAAACCCATCAGGGTACGGGCGATCAGCAATTGTTCGTAGTTTTGCGCAAAGCCGCAAAGGAAGGTGAAAAAGGCGAACCACAGTACCGTCAACTGCAGGGTACG
>NZ_JABMCW010000387.1:0-4679 GCF_013179705.1 Pseudomonas sp. CM25
GCCAGGCGCCAGCCCAGGGCATGTTTGTCCAGCGCCAGGGCCTCGGGCATGGCATCCAGCGGCTGGCCCACCTCGCAATGCACCAGGCAGGCATGGCAGCTGCCGGCGCGGCAGCTATAGGGGACGTGCAGCCCGGCGTCGTTCAGGGCATCGAGCAGGTTGCTGCCGGTCGGCACCACCCAGCGGCGTTCGCCCACGCAAAGTTCCGGCATGGTCGGTGTTTCTCCATCGTTCATCAGGCCACTGTATGCCAAGCGGGCAATACCAGCAAAAAGGATGCCTGCGCCTTGCCGACCAAGGTCCAGACCACGCGCAGGTGTTTCACACCCAGAGGCACGCTATACTGCCGCGCCTTTTGCGTCGGCCATGCTGCCGGCGCGCCTTTGCAAGGCGTTTCGACATGCTGGTCGGCACCGTCGAGCGTCTCTATGAATGTTCCCGTCTTTAAGAGGAGCGCGCTGCATGACCGTGATCAAGCAAGACGACCTGATTCAGAGCGTCGCCGACGCCCTGCAATTCATCTCGTACTACCACCCCGTCGATTTCATCCAGGCCATGCACGAGGCCTATCTGCGTGAAGAGTCGCCTGCTGCACGCGATTCCATTGCCCAGATCCTGATCAACTCGCGCATGTGCGCCACCGGCCACCGCCCGATCTGCCAGGACACCGGTATCGTCACCGTGTTCGTGCGCGTGGGCATGGACGTGCGCTGGGACGGCGCCACCCTGAGCGTCGACGACATGATCAACGAAGGTGTGCGTCGCGCCTACAACCTGCCTGAAAACGTCCTGCGTGCTTCGATCCTGGCCGACCCGGCCGGTGCCCGCAAGAACACCAAGGACAACACCCCGGCAGTGATCCACTACTCCATCGTCCCCGGCGACAAGGTCGAGGTCGATGTCGCAGCCAAAGGCGGCGGCTCGGAGAACAAGTCGAAGATGGCCATGCTGAACCCGTCCGACTCGATCGTCGACTGGGTACTGAAGACCGTGCCGACCATGGGCGCTGGCTGGTGCCCGCCTGGCATGCTTGGCATCGGCATCGGCGGCACCGCCGAGAAAGCTGCGGTCATGGCCAAGGAAGTGTTGATGGAGTCCATCGACATCCACGAACTGAAAGCCCGTGGCCCGCAGAACCGCATCGAGGAAATCCGCCTGGAGCTGTTCGACAAGGTCAACCAGCTGGGCATCGGCGCCCAGGGCCTGGGTGGCCTGACCACCGTGCTCGACGTCAAGATCATGGACTACCCGACCCACGCCGCCTCCCTGCCGGTGTGCATGATCCCCAACTGCGCCGCCACCCGCCACGCGCACTTCGTGCTCGATGGCTCCGGCCCGGCCGAGCTGGAAGCGCCGTCGCTGGACGCCTACCCGGAAATCGTCTGGGAAGCCGGCCCGAGCGCCCGTCGCGTCAACCTCGACGACATCACCCCGGAAGAAGTGGCCAGCTGGAAGCCGGGCGAGACCATCCTGCTCAACGGCAAGATGCTGACCGGCCGCGATGCCGCCCACAAGCGCATGGTCGAAATGCTCAACCGTGGCGAAGAACTGCCGGTCGACCTGAAAGGCCGCTTCATCTACTACGTTGGCCCGGTCGACCCGGTGGGTGACGAAGTGGTAGGCCCGGCTGGCCCGACCACCGCCACCCGCATGGACAAGTTCACCCGCCAGATCCTCGAGCAGACCGGCCTGCTGGGCATGATCGGCAAGTCCGAGCGTGGCCCGACCGCGATCGAGGCGATCAAGGACAACAAGGCCGTGTACCTGATGGCCGTCGGCGGCGCTGCCTACCTGGTGGCCCAGGCCATCCGCAAGTCCAAGGTGCTGGCCTTCGCCGAGCTGGGCATGGAAGCGATCTACGAGTTCGACGTCAAGGACATGCCGGTTACCGTCGCTGTAGACAGCAACGGTGAGTCGGTACACATCACTGGCCCTGCCCTGTGGCAGAGTAAGATTGCCGAGAGCCTGGCAGTTGAAGTGAAGTAAGCCTGCTGTACCAGCGGCTTCATCGAGGCGTCGAACCGCCGCGAAGAGGCCGCCCCTGCCTTCAAAGCACTCTGTCAAACTGCTGCGGCCAATCCCTGCGGGTAAACACCTGCCCCTGCGTCCTCACCCGCCGCACTTGCTGCAGATCCAGCTCGCACACCAGCCATTGGCTGGTAGCCGGGCTCAAGTCCTCACTCAGCGCCAGCACCCCATCCCCCGGCATCCCATGATCCGGCGGCACGAACAGCCCTGCCCGGCCCTGATTCTCGTCCAGCGCCGGCGACCAAGGCGCCAGCCCGACCGTGGGGCTCTGCAACACGGCAATCTGGTTTTCCAGTGCCCGCGCCTGGGCGCCGATACGCACCCGGTGATAACCCGCCTCGGTATCGGTACAGCTCGGCGCCAGGATCAGGTCGGCACCGTCCTCGGCCAGGCACCGGGCCAGCATCGGGAACTCGTTGTCGTAGCAGATCAGGATCCCCAGGCGCCCCAGTTCGGTGTCGAACACCTGCAATCCCTGGCCTGCGGTGATACCCCATTGCTCGCGCTCGAAGCGGGTCATCATCAGCTTGTCCTGGTAGCCGAGTACGCCCTTGGGGCCGAACAGCCAGGCACGGTTGCGGTAGCACCCATCGCCGTCGAGCACTGGCATGCTCCCCGGTTGCAGGTAGATACCCCAGCGTCGGGCAATGCTCTCGCACAGCGCTTTCCAAGGTTCGATCAACGGCTGGATGCCGGCGATGGACGCCTTCAGGTCCCCCCGCTGCTCGGCACTCAGCTGGCCACTGAGCACCAGCCCGGCGTACTCCGGCAGCAACAGCAAGCGTGCGCCCATTTCCACCGCCTCGGCGCAAAGGCCTTGCAGATGGTCGGCATAGGCGTCCCAGGTTTCATGCAGCTCAATGGCGTACTGGCAGGCCGCCAGGTGGATCATATCGGCAGTTCCTTCAGCCAGAACGACATCAGTTTCTCCGAGCTTTCCTGCTCGTCCAGGTCGCGCCAGGCATAGCGGGTGCGCAGCGACGGGTCGTGCAGAAAGCCGCGGTTACGCCAGAAGCCATGCAGCGGCTTGTAGTCCGCAGGCCGCCGCGGGTGAACGCCGGGCCGCTCGACCGCGCAGAAAGCACAGTAGTCGAACTCGGCCAGTTTGTGCGCATAGGACTCGCGCTCGATAAAGAAGCGCACCCCCAGGCCCTGGCCACGGTATTGCGGCAATACCAGCGACTCACCGAAGTAATACACGCTGGCCGGGTCGCGCCCCTGGGCCAGGAACGGCTGCTGAAACTGCGGCGCAACATCCACCAGCGGCAGGCCGGTGGAGGCACCGACCACCTTGCCGTCGTCCAGCGCCAGCACCACCAGGCTGCGCCCGGAGCGGGCATAGCTCGCCAGGTAGTCGGCCTCGTACGCCGGGGTGCCGTCGTAAAGGTAGGGAAACTCGCGGAACACGGTAAGGCGCAGGCGAGCGAGGTCATCGATGTAAGGCGCGATAGCGGCGCCGTGCAACAGGCGTATTTCCATGCTTGGCGGTCGTTTTGTCGATGTGGATGACGCGCTCGGCTAAGCCGGGCTTGAGGGGAAACCCTATCATCCGAGGCAACGTCCCGCCTTTTCCCTACACGACAGGTATTGTTCCATGACCGCTACCGAACTGGTAAATGCTTACTACGCCGCCTTTAACGCTGGCGACATGCCGGGCTTTCTGGCGCTGCTCAGCGAAGACGTGATTCACGACATCAACCAGGGTGAGCGGCAGATGGGCAAGGCCAGGTTTGCCGCGTTCATGGACAAGATGAACCGCTGCTACCGTGAACGCCTGGCCGATATCGTGGTGATGCAGAACGCCGACGGCAGCCGTGCGGCGGCGGAGTTCACCGTGCATGGGGAATACCTGGCCGATGACGAGGGGTTGCCGGCGGCCAACGGGCAGACCTATGTGCTGGCGGCGGGGGCGTTCTTCTATATCCACTGCGGCAAGATTGCGCGGGTGACCAACTACTACAACCTCAATGACTGGGTTGAGCAGGTGGGTTAAACCTGGCAGGGGTGCATTGCCTGTACCGGCCTCTTCGCGGGTGAACCCGCTCCTACAGGGATTGCACAGGTTTTGAAGTGTGTGGCGATCCTGTGGGAGCGGGTTCACCCGCGAAGAGGCCCGGTCAGGCGATACGGGTGCCCAGCACCTTGAGAAAGGCCGCCAGCCAAGCCGGGTGCGCTGGCCACGCCGGTGCCGTCACCAGGTTGCCGTCCACATGCGCCTGGTCCACAGCGATGTCGATGAACGTTCCCCCCGCCAGTCGCACCTCCGGCGCACAGGCCGGGTAAGCGCTGCATTCACGGCCTTCCAGCACGCCAGCCGCAGCCAGCAACTGGGCGCCATGGCACACCGCGGCAATCGGCTTGCCGGCCTTGTCGAATGCACGCACCAGTTCCAGTACCTTCTCATCCAGGCGCAGGTACTCCGGCGCGCGGCCACCCGGGATCAGCAGCGCGTCGTAACTCTCGGGCCGTACCCGCACGAAGTCATGGTTCAGGGCAAAATTGTGCCCGGGCTTTTCGCTGTAGGTCTGCTCACCCTCGAAGTCATGGATCGCCGTGCGTACGGTCTGCCCCGCCACCTTCTCCGGGCATACGGCATGGACCGTGTGGCCGACCATGCTTAGCGCCTGGAACGGCACCATCGCTTCGTAATC
>NZ_JABMCW010000388.1:0-4639 GCF_013179705.1 Pseudomonas sp. CM25
AAACACCCTGTCGCGAAATGGCACGCTGCATTTGGCCATCCCTGCTGGCAGCAAAGCCCATAAAACCGCCTAAAAGGTTGAAAGAAAACGGTTTTGCATCACCTGGCACACTTCCTGTATCACAACCGTCACATGCACACCTGCTGTACCAAAGCGTGCGAAAAACGATAAGAACAACAACCGTGGAGGTCTGACCTTGAAGACGACTCGACTCCGGCGGCATGCGGGTAAACTGGCGCTGGTCGCCGCCGCGCTGCTGAGCACCCAGGCCATGGCGGCCGAGCAGGGCCCGAGCCTGTTGCAGAACAAGTGCATGGGGTGCCATATCCCCGAAGGTAACGATACCTACAGCCGTATCAGCCACCAGCGCAAAACGCCGGAAGGCTGGCTGATGAGTATTGCCCGGATGCAGGTGATGCATGGCCTGCAGATCAGCGACGACGACCGTCGCACCCTGGTCAAGTACCTGGCCGACAAGCAGGGCCTGGCGCCCAGCGAGACCGATGGCGTGCGCTACGCCATGGAGCGCCGGCTCAATACCGTCGAGCACTTCGACACCCAGCTCAGCGAAACCTGCGGCCGTTGCCACTCCGGTGCCCGCGTCGCCTTGCAACGGCGCCCGGCCAAGGAATGGGAGCACCTGGTCAACTTCCACCTCGGCCAATGGCCGTCTCTTGAATACCAGGCCCAGGCGCGCGACCGCGACTGGTTGCCCATCGCCCTGCAACAAGTGGTACCCGAACTGGCCAAGCGCTACCCGCTGGATAACCCTGCATGGGCCGAATGGCAGAAGGCGCGGCCCAAGGCCGACGCGCTGCCGGGGCAGTGGGCATTCAGCGGCCACATGCTGGCCAAGGGCGATGTGCACGGGGTGATGAGCGTCTCGGCCGAGGAGGGCGATACCTTCAAGGTCGAGGTCAAGGGCGCGTACGCCGATGGCACGCCGTTCAACGGCAGCGGCTCGGCAATCCTCTACAACGGTTATGAATGGCGCGGCAACGTCAAGGTTGGCGATGCCAACCTGCGTCAGGTGTTCGCTGCGCTGGACGGCGAAATGAAAGGCCGCATGTTCGAGGCCGAGCACGATGAGCGCGGGCTGGACTTCACTGCAGTCAAAGAAGGCAAGGCGCGCCTGCTGGCGGTGCAGCCTGCGTTCATCAAGGCCGGGGGCGAAAGCGAAATCAGCCTGGTTGGCAGTGGCTTGTCGGGCAAGCCGGACCTGGGCGCCGGGGTCGAGGTGACCGAGGTGCTGGAGCAGACCGCAACCCTGGTACGGGTCAAGGCCCGCGCCGCGGCGGATGCCAGGCCCGGCCAGCGCGAAGTCGCGGTGGGCGCACTCAAGGGCGTCAACCTGGCGGTGTACGACAAGGTCGATGAAGTGAAGGTGGTGCCGGCGTTCTCCATCGCCCGTATCGGCGAAAACGGCGCTTCGGTGCCGAAGGTGCAAGGCCGTTTCGAAGCCGAAGCGTGGGGCAAGGATGCTGATGGCCAGCCGCTGCGCATCGGCTACCTGCCGGCCAGCTGGAAGGTCGAGCCGTTCAACGAGCGTGCCGTCGAGGATCAGGACGTCAAGTTTGCCGGGCAGATGCAGGCCGATGGCGTGTTCGTGCCAGGCGGTGCCGGCCCCAACCCTGAGCGCAAGATGATGACCAACAACGCTGGCAACCTGAAGGTCATCGCCACGCTGGCCGACGGCGGCCAGACGGGCGAAGGGCACATGATCGTCACCGTTCAGCGCTGGAACAACCCACCGCTGCCATGACGGCAGCACGTAACGGTTTTCCCACGCATCGATTACCGGGAGGTCGCCATGGGCGCACTACTGAACCTTGTCGAACGCAACCTGCACGAAGTGCAGGTCGACGCCGACCGCATGCTGTTTCATATTCCTAGCAGTTCGCTGTTCACCGCCGATGCGGTAACCGGCGGCATCATCGATTCCCTGCGCCAGCAAGGCTGCTCGGCCGAGGAGCTGATGCAGCGCCTTGGCCAGCAGTTTGCCGGTGACGATATCCAGGACACCCTGCGCGAGCTGATCGCGCTGGAGCTGGTCAGCGACGGCTCGCCGCTGACCCCCGAAATCGCCCTCAAGCAGGTCGAGCGCACCGCCTTGAACACCGTGGTGCTCAACGTCAACACTGGCTGCAACCTCAGCTGCACCTATTGCTACAAGGAAGACCTGGACAAGCCGTCCGCCGGCAAGAAGATGAGCACCGACACTGCCGAGGCCTCGGTGGAGATGCTGCTCAAGGAGTCGCCCGACGAGCAACGCTACAGCGTGGTGTTCTTCGGGGGCGAGCCGCTGTCCAACCGGCCGCTGATCGAGCACATGGTCGCCTATTGCGAACGGCGGTTCGCCGAAGCCGGCAAGCAGGTGGAGTTCATCATGACCACCAACGCCACCTTGCTTAACGAAGAGGTCATCGACTGGCTCAACGCCCACCGCTTTGGCCTGTCGATCAGCATCGACGGCCCCAAGACCGTGCACGACCGCAACCGCATCACCGTCGGCGGGCAGGGCACCTATGATGTGGTGCGGCGCAAGGCCGAACTGCTGCTGTCGCGCTACACCAGCCGCCCGGTCGGCGCGCGGGTAACCCTGACCCGTGGCATCACCGATGTCGAAACCATCTGGAACCACCTGTTCAACGAACTGGGCTTTGCTGAAGTCGGCTTTGCCCCGGTCACCTCCGGCGACATGGCCAACTTCAACCTCACCGGCGAAGAGCTGGTGCAGGTATTCGCCAACATGAAAGCCCTGGGCCGGCGCTACCTGGAGGCGGCGCTGGAGCACCGCAATATTGGCTTCTCCAACCTGCACCAGCTGATCACCGACATCCATGAAGGCCACAAGAAAGCCCTGCCGTGCGGCGCCGGGCTGAAGATGCTGGCGGTGGACCACGAGGGCGAGCTGAACCTGTGCCATCGCTTCACCGGCTCCAGCCTGCCCACCTTCGGCAACGTGCACCAGGGCGTGAAGCAGGCGCAGCTCAACGACTTTCTGTCGCAGCGCCTGGACCGCAGCAACACCGGCTGCGAGAGCTGCCGTATCCGCAACCTGTGTTCCGGCGGCTGCTACCACGAAAGCTACGCGCGCTACGGCGACCCGCAGCACCCGACCTACCACTACTGCGAACTGATGCGCGACTGGGTCGACTTCGGCATTGAAGTCTACAGCCGCATCATGGCCGCCAACCCGGCCTTCATCGACCGCTATATCACCCCGCGGAAGGCGCACTGACATGAAGCACTTGAAGCCCCTCAACAACAAGGCGCGCATCCTTGAGCAGGCCGCCGCCGAAGACCGCGTCGAAGAAGTAATGGCCATGAGCGCGGTGGCCGGCTGCACGGCCACCACCGACCCGGGCTGGGAGGTGGACGCATTTGGTGGTGTGAGCTCGCTGTGCCAGCCGATGGAAGCCGACCTGTATGGCTGCTCCGACCCTTGCTGGTGGCCGGCCCAGGTGCCGGACATGATGAGCACCTACCAGGACTGGAACGCCCAGGCGACCAACTCGGCGGATGACTGGCGCAACCTCGGCACCGTGTTCCCGAAAGACAAGTGACCGGCCCGACAAGAATGACAAGGGGAAACCGCATGAAAGCTGGACGCTGCGCGCAACTCGCGCTCACCATCGCTGCCACGGCCTGCGCCGGGCTGGTACAGGCCGACGACAACGGACCGGCGCTGAAGGCTGGCCACGAATACATGATCGTGACCAACTACCCGAACAACCTGCACGTGGTCGATGTGGCCAGTGACACGGTGTACAAAAGCTGCCAGATGCCCGACAAGTTCGGCCCCGGCACTGCCATGATGGCGCCGGACAACCGCACCGCCTACGTGCTCAACAACCACTACGGCGACATCTACGGCATCGACCTGGATACCTGCAAGAACACCTTCCACGCCAACCTGTCCAGCGTGCCGGGCGAGGTCGGCAAGTCGATGTACTCGTTCGCCGTCAGCCCCGATGGCAAGGAAGTGTACGCCACGGTCAACCCGACCCAGCGCCTGAACGACCACTATGTTGTCAAACCACCGCGCCTGGAGGTGTTCAGCACTGCCGATGGCCTTGGCGCAAAACCGGTACGCACCTTCCCCATGCCGCGCCAGGTGTACCTGATGCGCACTGCCAACGATGGCAGCCTGTACGCCGCCGGGCCGGACATCTACAAGATGGACGTCAAAACCGGCAAGTACACGGTGGCCTTGCCGCTGCGCAACTGGAACCGCAAGGGCTACAGCGCCCCGGACGTGCTGTACTTCTGGCCACACCAGAACCCGCGCCACGAGTTCTCGATGTTGTACACCATTGCCAAATTCAAGGATGACAAACAGGACCCGAACGAGGCCGAATTGTTGTACGGCTACCTGAGCGTTGACCTGAAGACCGGCAAAACCCATACCCAGGAGTTTGCCGACCTGACCGAGCTGTACTTCACCGGCCTGCGCTCGCCCAAGGACCCGAACCAGATCTACGGCGTACTCAACCGCCTGGCCAAGTACGACATCAAGCAGCGCAAGTTGATCAAGGCGGCTAATCTGGAGCACACCTACTACTGCGTCACCTTCGACAAGAAAGGCGACAAGCTGTACCTGGGCGGCACGTTCAACGACCTGGCAGTGTTCAACCCG
>NZ_JABMCW010000389.1:0-4623 GCF_013179705.1 Pseudomonas sp. CM25
GCCGATAACGGCCACAACAAGGAACAGGCGAACAAAACGGCGCATAAGGCAGACTCGGCACAAGGGTGGCGAATCTAACCATTAATGGCTGAAACATAGCTTAATGCCAGCGTCAGAAAAGCCTGAAGATGCTGTCAGTGCTTCTTGAAGCGATAAAACAGTGCCGGCTCGCTGACCATGTAGAGGTTGCCTTTGTCGTCCATGGTCACCCCTTCGGCACGCGGAATGGTGTCCTGCAGGCCATTGAAACCACCGAGCAAAGTCATGAAGCTGACCTGCTGGCCCTGCTCGTCCAGCTCCAGCAGCATGTTGGAATCGGCGGACAATACCAGCAGGTGGCCGGTGCGCGGGTCCACGCCCAGGGCGGACAGGTTGCGCAGGTCGAGCTCGTCACTGGGCAGTGGCTGCTTTTCACCCATGAGCGGGCTGCGGCCATCGGTGTTCCAGGTGTACAGCTTGGGTGGGCGCTCTTCGCCGATGACCAGGCGCTGGCGCAGCGGGTCCCAGGCCACTGCTTCGAAGCCCTTGTTGCTCTTCACCGACGGGCCCAGGTCGTGGCTCTGGAAGTCGGCGTGGTTCAACACCGTGGTCCGGGCATCGACCTTGACCACCGTCAGGTCATGCAGGCGCTCGTCGGTGATCGCCAGGTAGTCGTCTTCCAGGACGGCGACGCCTTCCGGGTTGTTCCAGCCGTTGAGCGGGATCTTGCGCAGTACATCGCCGTCCAGGCTCAGCTCGACAAGGATGGGGTTCTTGCCCATGACCGCGAACAGGGTACGTGTACGCGGGTTGAAGGCCACGTCCGAAGCTTCGTCATCGTCCATGCCCGGCAGCGGTTTGGCGTCGATGTCGACCTGGTAGTCCGGCAGCCACACGCTTTCGCTGCGCTCGGCGGTGGTTTCCAGGCTTTCCTTGAGCCATAGTGCGCCGCGGTCATCCCAGTGCATGGCCACTGACACGCCATAGCCGATCACCGCTGCCACGGCCAGGCCGAAGGGCCAGCGCAGGTAGAAACGGCGCTTGGAGGTTGCCGGGGCGCTGGAAGGTGATGGCATGCGGAGGTCCTGGGAGAATGGGCGGAGGTCCGCGCATTATCCGCATAAGGTGTGAAAAATCGGTAAACAGGACCGGCCTCTTCGCGGGTAAACCCGCTCCCACAGGAATGTCACAGGCCTGTGGAGAGCCCTGTGGAGCGGGCGTGCCCGCGAAGAAGCCAACCCGGTCTGGAATCAGAGCACCCGGCTTTCGAAGCGGCTCACACCCGGCAGCTCCAGCACCAGCTCATCACCGACATTGAACGGCCCCACGCCCGCCGGCGTACCGGTAAGGATCACATCCCCCGCCTGCAGCGAGAAATGCGCCGCCATGTACTGGATCATCGGCACGATCGGGTTGAGCATCATTGCGCTGTTGCCGTCCTGGCGCACTTCGCCATTGACGGTCAGGCGTACCGGGATGTCGGTCACATCCTCGAAACTGGCGGCAGACACGAACGGCGGCAGCACGCAGGCGCCATCGAAGCATTTGGCCAGCTCCCAGGGCAGGCCTTTCTCTTTCAGCTTGGCCTGCACGTCACGCAAGGTCAGGTCCAGTGCCGGGGCATAACCGGAAATCGCGTCCAGCACCTCCTCTTCGGTCGGGTGGGTGGAAAGCGGTTTGCCCAGCAGCACGGCAATTTCGGCCTCATAGTGCACGGAACCGCGCTCGGCCGGGATCTTGAAACCACCTTCGGCCGGCACCACGCAGCTGCCCGGCTTGATGAACAGCAGTGGCTCGCTGGGGATCGGGTTGTCCAGTTCCTTGGCATGCTCGGCATAGTTACGGCCGATGCACACCACCTTGCCCAGCGGGAAGTGAATGCGTGTGCCGTCTACGTACTGGTGCTGGTAACTCATTGGCCGACTCCTGTGGATACTGCTTTTTATTCAGGTGCGAAGATCTTACCCGGATTCATGATGCCGTTAGGGTCGAACACGGCCTTTATTGCCTTCATGCAGGCGATTTCTTCGGCCGAGCGGCTGTAGCCCAGGTAGTCGCGCTTGGTCATGCCCACGCCATGCTCGGCGGAAATCGAACCGTTGTAGCGCTGGACGATCTCGAACACCCATTTGTTGACCTTGGCGCACGAGGCGAAGAACTCGTCCTTGCCCATGTGCTCGGGCTTGAGAATGTTCAGGTGCAGGTTGCCATCGCCGATGTGGCCGTACCACACCACTTCGTAATCCGGGTAGTGCTCGGCGACAATGGCGTCGATATCACGCAGGAACGCCGGCACTTTCGAGACCGTGACAGAAATGTCGTTCTTGTACGGGGTCCAGTGCGAGATGGTTTCAGACAGGTATTCGCGCAACTTCCACAGGTTTCTCAGCTGGGTTTCGCTCTGGCTCATCACCCCGTCCAGCACCCAGCCCTGCTCCACGCAGTGCTCGAAGGTGGCCAAGGCCTGGTTGGCAACCTCTTCGGTACTGGCCTCGAACTCCAGCAGCGCATAGAACGGGCAAGCGGTCTCGAACGGCGCCGGCACATCGCCCCGCCCCATGATCTTGGCCAGGCCTTTGTCGGAAAAGAACTCGAAAGCCGTAAGGTCCAACTTGCCCTGGAAGGCGTGCAGCACCGGCATGATCGAGTCGAAGTCCGGCGTACCCAGCACCATGGCGGTGAGATTGCGCGGTGTACGGTCCAGGCGCATGGTGGCCTCCACCACAAAGCCCAGGGTGCCTTCGGCCCCAATGAACAGCTGACGCAGGTCATAGCCGGTGGCGTTCTTGATCAGGTCTTTGTTGAGTTCCAGCAGCTCACCCTTGCCGGTGACCACTTTCAGGCCGGCCACCCAGTTGCGGGTCATGCCGTAGCGAATCACCTTGATACCACCGGCATTGGTGCCAATGTTGCCGCCAATCTGGCTGGAGCCGCTGGAAGCGAAGTCTACCGGGTAATAAAGGCCCTGCTCTTCAGCAAAGGCTTGGAGCTGGCGGGTGATCACCCCTGGCTGGCAGATCACGGTGCGGTCGAAGTTGTTGAAGCCGAGAATCTGGTTCATGTAGTCGAAGGCCACCACCACTTCGCCATTGGCCGCCACCGCCCCGGCGGAAAGCCCGGTGCGCCCGCCAGAGGGCACCAGCGCCACCTTGTGCGCATTGGCCCAGCGCACGATCGCCTGCACCTGTTCTATCGTCTTCGGCAGCACGATTGCACTGGGTGCCGGCGGGAAATGCTTGGTCCAGTCCTTGCCATACGCTTCAAGCGAAGCCGCGTCAGTCAGGACCTTGCCAGGGTCGACAAGGGTCATCAGTTCATCAATAACAGCGGGGTGGGTCATCGCTGGAACTCTCGACTTATTCATAGTCACCCTGAGCACTCTTCACCTGTCGGGATAGGCTCAGATTGTGTCGCGTATGCTAGCATAGCCCTCCCGCTGTTCATGCTAAGGCTGCCGTGGCGCCTGGCATCACCCTCGCCATTTTTATCTCCGGGATACAGGTTTACGCAGATGAGCAAGACTTCTCTCGACAAGAGCAAGATCCGGTTCCTTCTTCTTGAAGGTGTGCACCAGAACGCGGTCGATACCCTCAAGGCCGCCGGCTACACCAACATCGAATACCTCACTGGTTCGTTGCCGGAAGCCGAGCTGAAGGAAAAGATCGCCGATGCCCACTTCATCGGCATTCGTTCGCGCACCCAGCTGACCGAAGAGATCTTCGACTGCGCCAAGAAACTGGTCGCCGTCGGCTGCTTCTGCATCGGCACCAACCAGGTCGACCTGGAAGCTGCCCGCCAGCGCGGTATCGCCGTGTTCAACGCGCCGTACTCCAACACCCGTTCGGTCGCCGAACTGGTACTGGCCGAAGCCATTCTGCTGCTGCGCGGCATCCCTGAGAAAAACGCCTCCTGCCACCGTGGCGGCTGGATCAAGAGCGCGGCCAACTCGTTCGAGATTCGTGGCAAGAAGCTGGGCATCGTCGGCTACGGCTCGATCGGCACCCAGCTGTCGGTACTGGCCGAAAACCTGGGCATGCAGGTGTACTTCTACGACCCGCTGACCAAACTGCCGCTGGGCAACGCCGTACAGGTCACCAGCCTGAACGAGCTGCTGGGCATGGCCGACATTGTCTCGCTGCACGTGCCTGAGCTGCCATCCACCCAGTGGATGATTGGCGAGAAAGAAATCCGCGCGATGAAAAAGGGCTCGATCCTGATCAACGCCGCCCGTGGCACCGTGGTCGAGCTGGACCACCTGGCCGCCGCGATCAAGGACAAGCACCTGATCGGCGCCGCCATCGACGTGTTCCCGGTCGAGCCGCGCTCCAACGACGAAGAGTTCGAAAGCCCGCTGCGTGGCCTGGACAACGTGATCCTGACCCCGCACATCGGTGGCTCCACTGCCGAAGCCCAGGCCAACATCGGCCTGGAAGTTGCCGAGAAGCTGGTCAAGTACAGCGACAACGGTACCTCGGTATCTTCGGTCAACTTCCCGGAAGTTGCCCTGCCGGCGCATCCAGGCAAACACCGCCTGCTGCACATCCACGAAAACATCCCGGGCGTGCTCAGCGAGATCAACAAGGTGTTCGCCGAAAACGGTATCAACATCTCCGGTCAGTTCCTGCAGACCAACGAGAAAGTGGG
>NZ_JABMCW010000039.1:0-26989 GCF_013179705.1 Pseudomonas sp. CM25
ACGCACACAGCATCGGGTAACGGGCCTGGCGAGTAGCATCCGGCTCCAGCAACAGGTTCAGTTCGCTGGTGTCGAGCATCGGCTGGTTGGCCGCCAGTCGCGGCGGTTGCTGGCGCAGGTACTGGGCACTCTCGGCGCCTTGCAGGCGGGCGTCGCTGTCGGGGTCAAGCCAGTCGGCCAGGGCATCGACCAGGCGCTCGGCGGCCATGGTGTCACCCAGCAGGTAACGCAACTGCCGTTCGGCGCGTTCCCCGTCGGCGCCAAGCAGCGCGTTGACGTTGAAGCAGGTGTGCTGGTCGCGCACCCGCAGCTGCGCCTGACCGGCGCCAAAATCATAGTTCAGCGGTTGCCCGCGCAACGCCTGCCAGAACAGCGGGCTAAGCCGCCAGGCAGGGTCACGCAGCGCCTGCCCGGCATAGGCAAGGCCAGCCTGCTCCATGGCCCGGGCCTGCACCCGCTGGTGCAACAGGCGCACCTCGTCGACCTGCCGTCGGCCATCCTCCACCAGCCATGCCATGCCCGCCGCCAGCATCGCCAATACCACCATCACCATCAGCAGGGCCGCGCCCCGCTGTTTCCTGCCTCCCATGCGTGCGTGCCTCGCGTGCCGGATAAAAACGCCAGTCAACACGCGGCGTGTTGCAGCTAGATGGCAATGCCAGTTCGTCATGTTCACGTCATCTGGACGAGGCAGGATTAGCCTTCCTTTTCATGGCCTTACAGGAGTAGTCGCAATGGGTGGTATTGGAATCTGGCAACTGGTGATCGTACTGCTGATCGTATTCCTGCTGTTTGGTACCAAACGCCTGAAGGGCCTGGGTAGCGATGTGGGCGAGGCGATCCAGGGTTTTCGCAAATCCATGGGTGGTGACACGGATGCCAACGCCCGCGGCCAGGCACACGTGCAGCAACAGTGCCCACTGACCGGGCAGTCCACACAACCCTCGCAAACGGACCGGCAGGCCTGATGTTCGAGGTCGGCTTCAGCGAGTTGCTGCTGGTGGGCATTGTCGCGTTGCTGGTGTTGGGCCCGGAGCGCCTGCCGGTGGCCGCGCGCACGCTTGGCCGCGGCCTGGGCCAGGCGCGCCGGGCCATGCACGCCTTGCGCACGCAGGTGGAGCGCGAGATTGAGCTGCCAGAGCTGGACAGCGCGCCTTTGCAGCGCCTGGAACACGAGATTCGCCAAGGCATCAGCCTGAATACGCAGCCAGCCGGTGCGGTGGCCGCGGCTGCAGAGCCCAAGGAAAACGCCTCATGACTATTGCCACGGGGCCGGCGGCCAGCATGCCTCTGACCGAACACCTGCGCGACCTGCGCAAACGCCTGGTGCGCTGCCTGGCGCTGGTGGCGCTGGTATTCGCCGGCCTGTTCCCCTTTGCCCAGGCGCTGTACACGTTCATTTCCGAGCCGCTGCGGCGTTTTTTGCCGGAAGGCGCGAGCATGATCGCGACCAGCGTCACTTCGCCGTTCCTGACGCCGTTCAAGCTGACGGCGATGTGCGCGCTGTTCGTCGCCATGCCGCTGTTGCTGCACCAGGCCTGGGGCTTTCTGGCACCGGGTCTGTACCAGCGCGAACGGCGCATCGTGCTGCCGCTGCTGTTATCGAGCATCTTGCTGTTCTATGGCGGCATGGCATTCGCGTTCTTCCTGGTATTCCCGATGATGTTCGGCTTCTTCGCCAGCGTGACACCGGACGGCGTAGCGATGATGACCGACATCAGCCAGTACCTGGACTTCATCCTGGCGCTGTTCCTGGCTTTCGGCCTGGCGTTCGAGATTCCGGTAGCGACGTTTATCGTGGTCTGGATGGGGTTGGCCGATGTAGCCACGTTGCGGCGCAGCAGGCCCTACGTGATCGTGGGCTGCTTTGTGGTGGGGATGATACTTACGCCGCCGGATGTGTTTTCACAGACAATGCTGGCGGTGCCGATGTGGGTGCTGTTCGAGGTGGGGTTGCTGGCTTGTGCCTGGTTGAAGCGGCCTGAGCCCGGCAAGGAGATTGTGGCTGGATCATAGGGCCCTTTCGCGGGTGAACCCGCTCCTACAGAGACCTCACAAGTTTCAAACCCTGTGAAGTACCTGTGGGAGCGGGTTCACCCGCGAAGGCCGTGATGCGGTCTAGAACTCGCCGAGCCGCCAGACTTCATAGGCTGGCGTCTCGTACGGGTGGCTCTGCTTGAGCGCAGCGACGACCTGGGCTACCCGCTCGTCATCCACCACCAGCTCCACCTTCCACTCCTCCACCACCTCGACCTGACCGGTTTGCCCGAGGTACGGCTGGCTGCCGTGCAACGGGCGAAACTGGCCCTGGCCCAGGGTTTGCCAGGCGCAGTGGTCATAGTCACCGATGCGCCCGCCGCCAGCGGCGAACACAGCGGCCTTGACCACTTCAACATGGCTGGCCGGGACGAAGAAGGCGAGCTTGTACACGCCTTAGTTCACCCACACCCGCGCGTTGCGGAACATGCGCATCAGTGCGGCATCTTCCTGCCACTCATCCGGGCGCCAGGAGTTCTGCACGGCACGGAACATACGCTCCGGGTGCGGCATCATGATGGTCACGCGGCCGTCGCGGCTGGTCAGGCCGGTGATACCACGCGGCGAGCCGTTGGGGTTGGCCGGGTAGGCTTCGGTGACCTTGCCATGATTGTCGACGTAGCGCAGGGCCACGCAGCCAGAGACATCGGCTTCCAGCAGTGCTTCTTCGCTGGCGAACTCGGCATGGCCTTCGCCGTGGGCGATGGCGATCGGCATGCGCGAACCGGCCATGCCCTGCAGGAAGATCGAGTTGGACTTCTGCACTTCGACCATGGCCACGCGCGCCTCGAACTGCTCCGAGCGGTTGCGCACGAAGTGCGGCCAGTACTCGGTGCCCGGGATCAGCTCGTGCAGGTTGGACATCATCTGGCAACCGTTGCACACGCCCAGGGCGAAGCTGTCGGTACGCTCGAAGAAGGCCTGGAAAGCGTCGCGGGCGCGGCTGTTGAACAGCGCCGACTTGGCCCAGCCCTCACCAGCGCCCAGCACGTCACCGTACGAGAAGCCACCGCAGGCCACCAGGCCCTTGAAGGCATCGAAGTCGACACGACCGGCGAGGATATCGCTCATGTGCACATCGATGGCAGCGAAGCCGGCGCGGTCGAAGGCAGCAGCCATCTCGACCTGGCCGTTGACGCCCTGCTCACGCAGAATTGCCACTTGCGGGCGCACGCCTTTCTTGATGTACGGCGCAGCGATGTCGTCGTTGACGTCGAAGCCCAGCTTCACCGACAGGCCAGGGTTGTCTTCCTCGAGCAGCAGGTCGAATTCCTGGTCGGCGCAGTCGGCGTTGTCGCGCAGGCGCTGGATCTGGTAGCTGGTTTCGGCCCACTGGCGTTGCAGCATGCGGCGGTCGTCGTCGAACAGCACTTCGCCGTTCAGGCTGATGGACACTTCAGCGTTGTTGACCGGTTTGCCGATCACTGCGACGCACTCTTCGCCCAGGCCAGCGGCGCTGAACTGTGCCAGCACGTCCGGGGTGGCATCCTGGCGAACCTGGATGACCGCGCCCAGTTCTTCGTTGAAGAGGATGGCCGGCACTTCGACACGGTTGTCGGTGAGCGGATCGAGTTGCAGGTCGAGGCCGCAGTGGCCGGCAAAGGCCATTTCCATCACTGTGGTCACCAGGCCACCGTCGGAACGGTCGTGGTAGGCCAGCAGGTGGCCGTCGGCGTTCAGGCCCTGGATCACGGCAAAGAATGCCTTGAGGTCTTCGGCGTCATCGACGTCCGGTGCCTGGGCAGCGATCTTGCCGTAGGTCTGGGCCAGGATCGAGGCGCCCATGCGGTTCTTGCCACGGCCCAGGTCGATCAGGATCAGGTCGGTCTCGCCCTTGTCCATGCGCAGTTGCGGGGTCAGGGTCTTGCGGATGTCGGTGACCGGGGCAAAGCCGGTGATGATCAGTGACATCGGCGAGGTGACGCTCTTCTCGCCGCCCTCATCGCTCCACTGGGTCTTCATCGACATCGAGTCTTTGCCGACCGGAATGGTGATGCCCAGTTCCGGGCACAGCTCCATGCCAACGGCCTTGACCGTGTCGTACAGGCGCGCGTCTTCACCCGGGTGGCCGGCAGCGGACATCCAGTTGGCCGACAGCTTGATGTCGGACAACTTTTCGATCTGCGCAGCGGCCAGGTTGGTGATGGTTTCGCCGATAGCCATGCGCCCGGACGCCGGGGCATCCAGCAGCGCCAGCGGGGTGCGCTCGCCCATGGCCATGGCTTCGCCGGTGTAGACGTCGAAGCTGGTGGCGGTGACGGCACAGTCGGCCACCGGAACCTGCCACGGGCCGACCATCTGGTCGCGGGCAACCAGGCCGGTGATGGTGCGGTCGCCGATGGTGATCAGGAAGCTCTTGCTGGCTACCGCCGGGTGGTTCAGCACGCGCTGGACGGCGCTGTCCAGGTCCAGCTCGCTCGGGTCGAAGTCATCGCCCAGTTCGGCTTCACGGGTAACCGAACGGTGCATGCGTGGCGGCTTGCCCAGCAGCACGTCGAGCGGCATGTCCACCGGCGTGTTGCCGAAGTGGCTGTCGCTTACGGTCAGGTGCGGCTCTTCAGTGGCTTCGCCGACCACGGCGAACGGGCAACGCTCACGTTCGCAGATGGCCTGGAAGCGCTCGAAGTCGACGGCGCTGACCGCCAGCACGTAGCGCTCCTGCGATTCGTTGCTCCAGATTTCGTGCGGGGCCATGCCCGGCTCGTCGTTGGGCACGTTGCGCAGTTCGAAGCGGCCACCACGGCCACCGTCGTTGACCAGTTCCGGGAAGGCGTTGGAGATACCACCGGCACCGACGTCGTGGATGAAGGCGATCGGGTTGTTGTCGCCCAGCTGCCAGCAACGGTCGATGACCTCTTGGCAACGGCGTTCCATTTCCGGGTTTTCGCGCTGTACCGAGGCGAAGTCCAGGTCAGCCGAGCTGGCACCGGTAGCTACCGACGAAGCAGCGCCGCCGCCCAGGCCGATCAGCATGGCCGGGCCGCCGAGCACGATCAGCTTGGCGCCCACGGTGATCTCGGCTTTTTGCACGTGCTCTTCACGGATGTTGCCCATGCCGCCGGCAAGCATGATCGGCTTGTGGTAGCCGCGCACTTCTTCACCGTGCGGGGTGCTGATCGCCTGCTCGAAGGTACGGAAATAGCCGGTCAGCGCCGGGCGGCCGAATTCGTTGTTGAACGCGGCGCCGCCCAGAGGGCCTTCGATCATGATATCGAGGGCGTCGACGATACGCTCTGGCTTGCCGTAGGCCTGCTCCCACGGCTGTTCGAAGCCAGGGATGCGCAGGTTGGACACGGTGAAGCCGGTCAGGCCAGCCTTCGGCTTGGCGCCGCGGCCGGTAGCACCTTCGTCACGAATTTCGCCGCCGGAGCCGGTGGAGGCGCCGGAGAACGGAGCGATGGCGGTCGGGTGGTTGTGCGTCTCGACCTTCATCAGGATGTGCACCGGCTCCGTCACCGCGCCGTACTGGCGGGTTTCAGGGTTCGGGAAGAACCGGCCGGCAACATTGCCGACGATGACCGAGGCGTTGTCCTTGTACGCAGACAGCACACCTTCGCTGTGCATCTGGTAGGTGTTCTTGATCATGCCGAACAGGCTTTTTTCCTGGCCCTGGCCGTCAATGTCCCAACTGGCGTTGAAGATCTTGTGGCGGCAGTGTTCGGAGTTGGCCTGGGCGAACATCATCAGTTCGATGTCGTTCGGGTTGCGCTTGAGGCCCTGGAAGGCATTGACCAGGTAGTCGATCTCGTCTTCGGCCAGGGCCAGGCCCAGGTCGATGTTGGCCTTGGCCAGGGCATCGCGGCCACCGGCCAGGATGTCTACCGAGGTCATCGGCTTGGGCTGGGCGTGGCTGAACATGTCAGCGGCCTGCTCCAGCTGGCCGAGCACGCGCTGGGTCATGCGGTCGTGCAGTTCGGCGGCGATCAGTTGGGCATCAGCGTCGCTCAGGTTGCCGGCGACGTAATAGGCGATACCACGCTCCAGGCGCTGGATCGACTGCAGGCCGCAGTTGTGGGCGATGTCGCTGGCCTTGCTGGCCCACGGCGAAATGGTGCCCAGACGCGGCACGACCAGGAACAGGCGGCCAGTCGGCTCTTGTACCGGCACGCTCGGGCCGTACTTGAGCAGACGGCCCAGCACCTGCTGCTGGTCGGCGGTCAGCTCGCCGTCGACGTCGGCGAAATGGGCAAATTCGGCATACAAACCAGTAACAGCGGGGACTTTCTGGCTCAGTTGCTCGAGTAATTTACCGTGGCGAAAGGCAGAAAGGGCAGGAGCGCCGCGCAGGATCAACATCGTCGGGACAGCCTCAGGAAGGGGTGTGCTTAGAGGCCGTGCATTCTAGCCTAATTCGTTGGCTTTCGGCACCCGCTCTAAGCCATGGCTGCCGGGCGGTGGAACCGGACTTCCGGGTCAAAAATTCCACCTGTTCTCCACGCGCCCTGTAGGAGCGGCCCATCGCGACGCAAGGCCGCTCCTACAGAGGATCAGGCCGCCACTGCACAGAATGTGCTACCAGACAAGCAAACCGTTGTCGAGATATGGCAGCGCCAGTCCTTTGCGTATACTGCAACCTATGTTCGCCCACACTGCTTTGCGCCAGCGTTGCGCCAAATGGCTTTTCGCAACCGGACTCTTTCTGCTGCTCGGTGCCTGCGTTGAAAAACCCAGCACCCTCGAGCGCGTGAAGGAGGATGGCGTGCTGCGCGTGATCACCCGCAACAGCCCGGCCACCTACTTCCAGGACCGCAACGGCGAAACCGGCTTCGAATACGAGTTGGTCAAACATTTCGCCGATGATCTCGGCGTGAAGCTGGAGATCGAAACCGCCGACAACCTCGACGAACTGTTCGATGACCTTGGCAAGCCCTCCGGCCCGGTACTGGCCGCAGCCGGGCTGGTCAGCAGCGAACGGCGCAAGACCCAGGCGCGGTTCTCGCATCCCTACCTCGAAGTCACCCCCCAGGTCATCTACCGCAACGGCCGCCCTCGCCCGACCAACGCCAAGGGCCTGGTCGGCAAGAAGATCATGGTGCTCAAGGGCAGCAGCCATGCCGACCTGCTGGCAGAGCTGAAAAAGCAGAATCCGGGCCTGGAATACGAAGAATCCGACGCCGTCGAGGTGGTCGACCTGCTGCGCATGGTCGATGAAGGCCAGATCGACCTTACCCTGGTCGACTCCAACGAGCTGTCGATGAACCAGGTGTACTTCCCCAACGTCCGGGTCGCTTTCGACGTAGGCGACACGCGTGACCAGCGCTGGGCGGTTGCGCCTGGCGAAGACAACAGCCTGCTCAACGAAATCAACGAATTTATCGACAAGGCGCAGAAAAACGGCACCCTGCAGCGCCTGAAGGACCGCTACTACGGCCATGTGGACGTACTGGGGTATGTCGGCGCCTATACCTTCGCCCAGCACCTGCAACAGCGCCTGCCCAAATACGAAAAGCACTTCAAGAGTTACGCCAAGGTCGAGCAGGTGGACTGGCGCCTGCTGGCCGCCATCGGCTATCAGGAGTCGATGTGGCAACCGGAGGTCACGTCCAAGACCGGCGTGCGCGGCCTGATGATGCTGACCCAGCGCACCGCCCAGGCCATGGGCGTATCCAACCGCCTTGACCCGAGGCAGAGTATCCAGGGCGGCGCCAAGTACTTCATGAAGATCAAGGCAGAGCTCGACGACAGCATCAAGGAGCCTGACCGCACCTGGTTCGCCCTGGCCGCCTACAACGTTGGCGGCGGTCACCTGGAAGACGCCCGCACCCTGGCCAAGCGCGAAAAGCTCAACCCCAACAAGTGGCTGGATGTGAAGAAGATGCTGCCGCGCCTGGCGCAGAAGCAGTGGTACCGGCAGACCAGGTACGGCTATGCCCGCGGCGGCGAGCCGGTGCACTTCGTGGCCAACATCCGCCGCTACTACGACATCCTCACCTGGGTAACCCAGCCGCAGCTCGAAGGCCAGGTGGCCGAGGGCAATCTGCATGTGCCTGGGGTAAACAAGGACAAGCCGGCGGATCAGTCGCCGCCGATGTAAGTCCCGGGTGGCAGCAAGTCCCGCCTCGGGGCGATCAAGAAAACCGAATGGCTGCAACTGATATAACTGCCAGTTTCCCCATGCCTGAAGGCGGGTTAAAACACGCCAGCACCCACGTGCATTCAATCATGGAGAGGATCATGAGCAAGCTGACTTATTTGCTGTGCGCGCTACTTCTCAGCAACGTTGCATATGCCGAACAATCGGCTCAAAGCGTCAACGGCCAGCTGCACCTGAAGAAGAAAAATCAGTCCGTCGCCTGCACCACGTTCGACATCCAGGAGCGAAGCGCGGCCTACATGGGCAACTACCCTTGCAAAAACGATGAAGTTTATGACTTCAAGCTGGAACAGGCAGCAAAACACTCGGTGATCATTCTCGGCGCGGATAACCCCAGGGGTGCTAAAGATTGCCCGCTGGATGACTGGCTTTTCTACCTGGAAGTTACCAGTGATACGCCCCTGGACACCGAGTGGACCTCGATCGCAGATCTGAAACTCAAGAAGACAGGTGAAGACGTCCTCCCGGGCCTGAAAATGCAGAAAAACGATTATGATCACGGGAACATTGCCGGAAAACTTTCTTGCGTAAACACGCTTCCACCCCGTTGAGCGACACCCTGCCCCCTGTTCTGTTCCACCACCGACAGGGGGCATCCTCCCGCCACTTCACAGAGCGACGGTGACAGACTTCATGAATTCTTCGCCCGACGCGCCCTGAAGAATTCACTCAGGATCTGCCCGCACTCCTCCGCCAGCACGCCCCCCTCCACCATCACCCGATGGTTCAGGAAGCCCTGCCCGAAAAACTGGCCTTGGCTCTGCACGATGCCCGCCTTGGGCTCCAACGCCCCATACACCACCCGCATCACCCGCGCATGCACGATCAGCCCGGCGCACATGCTGCACGGCTCCAGAGTCACGTACAGGGTGCTGCCCGGTAGACGATAATTGCTGGCGGACTTCGCCGCCGCGCGCACTGCCACCATCTCGGCATGGGCACTAGGATCGCTATCGATGATCGGCCGGTTGAACCCCTGGCCGATCACCTGGCCATGCTGGACCAGCACTGCACCCACCGGCACCTCGCCCAGAGCCGCACCCGCGGCGGCCAGGTCGAGCGCCAGGCGCATGAATTCCTGATCGCGGCTACGATCGATGATCTGCGGACGCATCAGACCACCGCGATCGCGGCCATCAGGCCGGTTTCCATGTGGTCGATGACATGGCAATGGAACATCCAGGTGCCCGGATTATCCGCCACCAGCGCCACCTGGGCGCGCTCGTTCTTGCCCAGCAGGTAGGTGTCGGTGAACCACGGCTCGGTGATGTCGTGGCGGTTGGAGGCGATCACCTTGAAGCTCATGCCGTGCAGGTGGATCGGGTGCTGGTACTGGGTCATGTTCTTCAGCTCGAAAATGTAGCTCTTGCCCTTCTGCAGCGTGGCTATCGGCCGGTCCGCGCAGGTCTTGTCGGTGATGTCCCAGGCCTGGCCATTGATCTGCCACAGGCTCGGCGGCCGGCCGTTGTCGGTATCCACCGAGACCTTGCCGACCCACTCGAAATTGAAGTTGAGCTTTTCGGCATTCTCCAGGTCCGGCTCGGCCACCGGGTTTGGCGGTAACGCGGCTGGCCAGTCGCTTGGCGCGGCATTGCTGGCAACCGACCGCAATGTGCCCAGGCGCACGAAACCGTCACGCAGGGAAATTTCCTCCCCAGGCTGGGGTATGCGAATCGCCAGGCAGATACGCATGCCCGGGCCCAGCCAGTAGTCGTCGTCGAGTTTGCGCGGCGTAACCGGGTTACCATCGAGGGCGTAGATCATCGCCTCGCAGTTGCCCTTGAGGTTGATGCGGTAGGTCCAGGTGTTGTCGAGGTTGAGCAGGCGCACCCGCACCACCTGGCCGGCAGGCAGCTCAGTCACCGAATCGGCCTGGCCATTGATGGTGATCAGCCGGCCAGCAGTACCATTACGCGCCGCCTCGCGGGGGATGCTGAAGGGCAGCCAGGCGCCCTGCTCGTCCACGTGCCAGTTTTTCAGGCTCAAGGTGCGTTCATGCTTGAAGCCGGTCGGCTCGCGCTCCTCGACGATCAACGGGCCGACCAGACCACGGCCCAGTTCTTCGGAACTGCTGACATGCGGGTGGTACCAGTAACTGCCGGCGTCCGGTACGCGGAACTTGTAGTCGAAGTACTCGCCCGGCTTGACCGGCAACTGCGACACATAAGGCACGCCGTCCATTTCCAGCGGCAGGCGGATGCCGTGCCAGTGGATGGTGGTCTCGACCGGCAGGTGGTTGATAAAGCGTACCCGCAGCCACTCGCCCTGCCGCACCCGCAGTTCGGTGCCCGGCGCCGATGGGCCGAACGCCCAGGCCTCGGTCTTGAAACCCGGTACCAGCTCTACCTCCAGGGGCGCGGCGATCAGCTCGTAGTCATGCCCGGCATTCTCGTCTTCGACCTTGCCCAGCCAATAGCGCGCCGCGCCACCGGCGCCCAGGCCAACCACAACCAGGCCGGTGAGGCCTTTGAGCATTTGTCGACGGGTGAAGGACATCGGTGCGGGTACCTCATGTTCTGCGCAATCAAGCTGCCAGCAGTGGCTGGCGATGAAGGGCGAATACGATACACCTGCAAATGGGAAAGATTAAGTGAACTCTCCGGATTGCGCCTGCCTGGAGCGTTAATTACCGCCTGTTTGCCAGCCCCCAAGCGCACGCTGCGGCCCTCATCAAGCCGTGTGAGATCGCCCATGCTTCTTTCCGATACGCAGCAACAGGACCTGAAAACACTCCAGCAAATCGCCATGAAGCTGAGTACCGCCTGCCCGGACATGCTGCAGATGGCCCGCGACACGGCCCTGACGCTATTGGCCGAACATCAGCTCGACGACCTGGAGCCAGACCAGGTGTACTTTCATCGCTTCCACCAGGCCACCAGCAGTCCGCGCACATTCACCGGCTGGCAACATGACACCCAACCCTCTCAAACCCTCACCCTTGTCCAGCTGGTCATGCGCCGCTTCAGCGTTGCCGAGCAAGACGCCAGCGACCTGCTAAGCACTTACTGCGGCTTCTACAGCAAGGGGCCGGGCGAGGCTGCCTATGACGAGCGCAACGAGATCAGGCTGTTGCCAAAGGATGCGCTCGACTACTTCTGGAGCATCGATTTCAGCAGCCTCTTCGACCAGCGCGCCCGCGATTTCTGGACCCGACATGGCGACGATTACCGCACGCTGGCAAAAGCCACATTCCTGGTCAAGGCACTCGAAACCCAGGCGCATGCGGGCAACAAGGCCTTGGCCGCCCGCGTTCGGCTGGCCGCCGAGGCCTTGGCCGGAAAGCGCGACGGCGCACCCACCCTGGCGCATCTGCAGCAAACGAATCTGCCGCCGGCAGGCATGAAGGTCCTTGCCTTCAGCCTCGGCGAGCGCATTTCCAGCGACATCCTCAGAATCGTCATGGCTGACGGCTACCAGCTGCTGTATCTGCCCGGTGAGGCCGAGGCGTTTCGATTGTTCGCCAACGACCGCGAGCTTCACGCCTGGGTCCTGGCAACCACCCTGACGCCTGCCGGCAAAGCACGCCTGACCAGCCACTTCCCGCTTGCCTGCCATCAAGAGTCCTCGTTGATCAAGGTCGCGGACTACCTCGCTCACTGGACCAACACCGGCTTGGCTGCCCTGCTCGACCTGATGAGGCGCCAGTGGGATGCGCTCGAGGTGGGCGGGATCAACACCCTCGGCAAACCCTTGCATATGGACGCGTTCAGCTATCTTCACAAGGCTGCCCAGCAGCGCATGACCGACGATGCGGAGTTGGCGCTGCGCTCCAACGCAGACCTGCGCAAGCAATTGTGGCTCGGCTACCTGAGTGCCGCCAACACGGTTTTCGGGCCCCTGACAGCGCTGGCGTGGCCGGTAGCATTGGCAGGAGTGGGCGCCGGGCTGGTCGAGATCGGCCTGGATATCGATCAAGCCATCAACGGACATACCAGCGCTGAACGCCAGGCAGGCGTGCAAAACGCCATCTTTGCGGTGATCAACACCCTGATGATCGGCCTCGCAGGGGCCACTGACGCCGGCGCGCCAGCCTCCGAAACGGGCGCAGCTGGCCCGGCCCTCGAACCGCCGATCGCGCCTGACCTACCCGTAGAGCATGATTTCCCCGAAGAATTGCAGCCTGCGACCCCGCAAGAAATCGAGACCTGGGTGCCCAAGGCATTCCAGCCAGGCGAGCTGGACAACCAGTTGCAGGCCCTGCAAAGCAACGACATCGTGGCAACCAAAGCGGGCAGAGGGCCGCTGGAGGGCGTACACCTGCAAAACGGCAATTTCTATGCAATGGTCGGCGACCTGACTTATCAGGTGCGCTTTATCCATGAACTGGAGACGTGGGTTATCGTCGACCCCGAAACGCCATTCTCTTTCCGCCAGGCAATTCCCATCGTCAGGGATGTCGATGGCCGCTGGCAGCCCCATGAGCGTATGGGCCTCAAAGGTGGCACGCCGCGCTTTCTGCTCAAGGCCTGGGGGCGTCTACGGCCAAGGCCGCAACTGCCCCCTTTGACACTGGAGCTTTATGATATTGCCGAGCCAGAACGGTCCGAGTTGAAACCTTTCGCGCTTACTGGAGCAGGCGCACAACTGATGCGAGACCCATACGGCAGCCCTCTCAACAGGGCATATCATCAAGCGCTTGGGCAGATGACACGCGACGTGGAAATTTTCTATGACCAGCTCCGACTGCCAGAGCGCCCAGCGATTCCCAATATCCCGCAAGGGGCTGATGCTCGGCAGATAATCGGTAGCCTGTACGAAGAGCACCAAGGGCTGGTGATGGGTGAGTCGCACATCGAGGATGGCGCAAGGCAGTTCTTGACGAGGAATATGAAGCAGTTCAAACGCCAAGGGGTCAAGGTGCTGTACTCCGAGCACTTCATGGTCGATTACCAACAGGCCGACATGGACATGTTCAACCGAACAGGCGTACTGCCGGCAGACTTGAAAACCTACGTGGAGACCTGGGACGAAACTGCGGCGGTGCAGTCCAACGATCCCGTTCATTACACCCTCAAAGGCATGCTGTACGAGGCTTACAGCCAGAACATCAGAGTGCAGGGCATTGACAGCATGCTCAGCTACCGTATGGGCTGGGAAGAGCTCCCGCCTTTTCCTGCTCCCCGACAGCGCATGATGAATTACGCTGCTCAGCAGATCATCACTGCCGACCAGACGCAACGCGGAACATCCAAGTGGGTGGCGCTCATGGGCAACAGCCACGCCAATCTGTTTGAAGATGTGCCCGGCGTGAGCGAACTGCAGGGTTGTATCGGCTTGCGCGTGGCGCGCGCGGGTGTCGGCCAAACCTTGGATATCGGTATTGATCCCGGACTTGGTGTTGATGGGGGCTTTGTGCGCAGCGACTTGCTGTTGAGTGTCCCGCCAGTGCGCAGCTGATCGGAGCAATCCATTTGCCCGATAGCACAAGGGCGCCTTGCGGCGCCCTTGTGGCTCAACTCATTCCCACTCGATGGTGGCCGGCGGCTTGCTCGACACGTCGTAGGTAACGCGCGAGATGCCTTCGATTTCGTTGATGATGCGGCCGCTGACGGTCTCAAGCAGCTCGTACGGCAGGTGTGCCCAGCGCGCGGTCATGAAGTCCACGGTCTCGACGGCACGCAGGGCAACGACCCAAGCGTAGCGACGGCCGTCGCCAACGACGCCAACCGACTTGACCGGCTGGAATACCACGAACGCCTGGCTGGTCTTGTGGTACCAGTCGGCCTTGCGCAGTTCTTCGATGAAGATGTGGTCGGCGCGGCGCAGGATGTCGGCGTATTCTTTCTTCACTTCACCGAGGATCCGCACGCCCAGGCCCGGGCCCGGGAACGGGTGGCGGTAGACCATGTCGTACGGCAGGCCCAGCTCCAGGCCGATCTTGCGCACTTCGTCCTTGAACAGTTCACGCAGCGGCTCGACCAGCTTGAGGTTCATTTCCTCTGGCAGGCCACCGACGTTGTGGTGCGACTTGATCACGTGGGCCTTGCCGCTCTTGGCGCCAGCCGACTCGATTACGTCCGGGTAGATGGTGCCCTGGGCGAGGAACTGGATGTTGTCCAGCTTGCTGGCTTCGGCATCGAAGATGTCGATGAAGGTGCGGCCGATGATCTTGCGCTTCTTCTCCGGGTCGGCTTCGCCTTCCAGGTTATCGAGGAACTGCTTTTCAGCGTCGGCGCGGATTACCTTGACCCCCATGTTCTCCTTGAACATGGCCATTACCTGGTCACCTTCGTGCAGGCGCAGCAGGCCGTTGTCGACGAATACGCAGGTCAGCTGGTCGCCGATGGCACGGTGCAGCAGCGCGGCAACCACCGAGCTGTCGACGCCGCCGGACAGGCCCAGCAGGACGTTGGCCGAACCGACTTGCTGACGCACCTGGGCGATGGCGTCTTCAACGATGTTGGACGCAGTCCACAGGGCTTCGCAGCCGCAGATATCCTGCACGAAGCGCGACAGGATGCGACCGCCCTGCTTGGTGTGGGTCACTTCCGGGTGGAACTGCACGCCGTAGTAGCCGCGCGCATCGTCGAACATGCCGGCAATCGGGCAGCTCGGGGTGCTGGCCAGCACGTGGAAGTCGCCTGGCATCTGGGTAACCTTGTCGCCGTGGCTCATCCACACGTCCAGGCCCAGTACGCCGTCAGCGTCGATGTGGTCTTCGATGCCATCGAGCAGGCGGCTCTTGCCGACCACATCTACGCGGGCATAACCGAATTCACGCAGGTCGGAACCTGCAACCTTGCCGCCCAGCTGCTCGGCCATGGTCTGCATGCCGTAGCAGATGCCCAGCAGCGGTACGTTCAGGTCGAACACGGCCTGTGGCGCGCGCGGGCTGTTGGCTTCGTGGACCGACTCGGGGCCGCCGGCGAGGATGATGCCGCGCGGGTTGAATTCGCGGATCGCTTCATCGTCCATGTCGAACGGGTGCAGTTCGCAGTACACGCCGATTTCGCGCACGCGGCGGGCGATCAGCTGGGTGTACTGGGAACCGAAATCGAGGATCAGGATGCGGTGAGCGTGAATGTCGAGGGCCATGACTCAATCTCGTCAGTGGAAATCGGAAACGACGCGGGGCTGTAATGACAGCCCCGCATGCTGATGTTGCTGGGCTTCGTACGAAATGTGCCTGCGCGTCGATCATGCTGCGTTGAAAACAGGCTCGGAATGCTCATTTGCAACCAGCAAACTCCGCTTCCTCGCCTGTTTTCGCCTTGCCTGATCGCCGCTCGGCTACATTTCGTACGAACCCAAGAAGCCTCAGCCTACGCGGTAGTTAGGGGCTTCTTTGGTGATCTGCACGTCATGCACGTGGGACTCGGCCATGCCGGCACCAGTGATGCGTACGAATTCCGGCTTGGTGCGCATCTCTTCGATGGTTGCGCTGCCGGTGTAGCCCATGGACGAACGCAGGCCGCCCATCAGCTGGTGGATGATCGCGGCCAGGGCGCCCTTGTAAGGCACACGGCCTTCGATGCCTTCCGGTACCAGCTTCTCGGCGCCGGCCGAGGAGTCCTGGAAGTAACGGTCGGACGAGCCCTGCGCCTGTGCCATGGCACCCAGCGAGCCCATGCCGCGGTAAGCCTTGTAGGAACGGCCCTGGAACAGTTCGACTTCACCCGGGGCTTCTTCGGTACCGGCGAACATCGAACCCATCATCACGCAGGAAGCACCAGCAACGATGGCCTTGGACAGGTCACCGGAGAAGCGGATGCCACCGTCGGCGATCAGTGGCACGCCAGTGCCTTCCAGCGCTGCGGCAACGTTGGCGATGGCGCTGATTTGCGGCACGCCGACACCGGCAACGATACGGGTGGTGCAGATCGAGCCTGGGCCGATACCGACCTTGACCGCGTCAGCGCCAGCTTCGGCCAGGGCCTTGGCGGCGGCGCCGGTGGCGATGTTGCCGCCGATCACCTGCACTTGCGGGTAGGTTTCCTTGACCCAGCGAACGCGGTCGATCACGCCCTTGGAGTGGCCGTGGGCGGTGTCGACCACCACCACGTCAACGCCAGCGGCAACCAGCGCGGCAACGCGCTCGCCGGTGTCCTTGCCAGTGCCGACGGCGGCGCCGACGCGCAGGCGACCCTGGTCGTCCTTGCTGGCCAGCGGGTAGGCCTTGGCTTTTTCGATGTCCTTGACGGTCATCATGCCCTTGAGGCTGAACTTGTCGTCGACGATCAGGACTTTTTCCAGGCGGTGCTTGTGCAGCAGCTCGCGGACTTCGTTCTTGTCGGCGCCTTCGCGCACGGTAACCAGACGCTCTTTAGGCGTCATCACGTCGCGTACCTTGGCATCCAGGCGGGTTTCGAAACGCACGTCACGCGAGGTGACGATACCGACCAGGTCGCCGTTTTCCAGCACTGGAACACCAGAGATGTTGTTCAGGCGGGTCAGGTCGAACAGGTCACGCACGGTGGCGTCGGCATCGATGGTGATCGGGTCCTTGACCACGCCAGCCTCGAACTTCTTGACCTTGCGTACTTCGCCGGCCTGCTGATCGATGGTCATGTTCTTGTGGATGATGCCGATGCCGCCTTCCTGGGCCATGGCAATGGCCAGACGCGCTTCGGTCACGGTATCCATGGCAGCGGATACCAGCGGAATGTTCAGCTCGATGCCACGGGTCAAACGGGTCTTGAGACTGACTTCATTGGGTAGTACCTCGGAATAGCCAGGTACAAGGAGAATATCGTCGAAGGTCAGGGCTTCTTGGCTGATACGCAGCATCGCGGGGGCTCCCGGGCGGGAAAAATGGAAGCGCGCCATTATACTCATCCACGGCGCGCCGCTCAATGCAAAATAAGGGCCTTCGGTCAGCCTTGTGGCAGTTTTACCTGCACAACGGTCACCGGCTGGTCGAGCCAGTCGGCGAAGCTGTCGAGAAAGGCCTGGGTAAACCCGGCCTCGCCCCAGTTGTTGAAGATGAACCCGAGGTTGGAAAAGGCACATGGCTGCAGGTAAATGAAGCCATTGATGTCATCTTCATGACCGCAGAGCGGGCAGGTAAAGTTGTCGCTCACTGCCGGCATCCACTCTTCCAGGCTTTCGAACAGCGGCTCGCCCACTTCACGCCGGCACTCCGGGCAGCCAGCCTCTTCGAGGAAGCCCTCGGTGGGGGTATAAATGCAGCGCTTGAGCATCACCTCCAAGCCGTTGACCGGTTCGCCGAACGGTAGCTTGTCGGGGTGCAGGGCGACTTTGCGGGCACCGGCGGCCAACGCGTGGCCCATCCGGTTGCCGGTGCGGCCACAGGTGGTCAGTTGCTCCTCGACCACCTTCTCACGTACCAGCCAGCGCAGGATGGCGCGGCTGCGGGCCTCATGCGCCGGGACGGTAGACAGCTTGGGGACGATGATGCTCTGGGTGTTCATGAAAGAGGCAAGCCTGAAAAACTGCGGTAATGGCGCAATTCTACCGCCTGCTCAAGCGCTGAGGTAGCGACCTATCAGCGCCAGGCCACTGGCCAGTACCAGCCAGGTGACCAGACGCACGAAGGCTTCGCGGGACAGCCTGTGGGTAAGCCTGCGCCCGACCCACAGGCCGACGAACATTACCGGCAACAGGCAGGCGGCGAGCAGCAGCAGGCTCTGATCGGCATACACACCGGCGATCAGGAACAGCGTCAGGCGTACGACCGTGCTGCAACTGATCAGCGCGCTCTGGGTGGCGCGCACTTGTTCCTTCGCCTGCAGCCGTGCACTCAGGTAGAGCGCATAAAGGAAGCCACCACTGCCGAACAACGCGCCGAACAGCCCGCCTGCCGTGCCCATCGGCACCGCCCAGAAACCGGACAGGTTCGCCGGCCGCACCTTCACCGCCAGGCCGTACAGCGCATAGGCCGTGACAAACACACCCATCAACAGCAATAACAAATCAGACTTCAACTGCAGCAGGAACACCACACCGAACGTGCAGCCTATGGCCATGAACGGCAGTAGCCGTAGCAACTCACTGCGCACCACATCGCGGCGCGACGGCAGCAGGTTGCCGAATGCCGCGACGAAGTCGAGCAACACCAGCAGCGGAATGATCCGTGACAGCGGCATAAAGTGGATCAGTACCGGGCCAGCCACCAGCGCAGTCCCGAAACCGGCGATGCCGAAGACGATGTAGGCAACCCCGACACCGAGCAGGATGGGCAGCCAGTCAAGGCCGGAAAAAGACAGCTGGGCGATCATGGCAGCAGTTCCTGGGAAGACAGACAAAGGTTAGCCAGCAGCGAGCCATGCCGACTAATATGCCTTTATCGACAAAGCCATCTCGAAAAGGCATGACATGACGTCGATCCGCCAGTTGCGTTACTTCGTGGAAATCGCCGAGTGCGGGAGCTTCAGTGGCGCCGCCGAGCGACTCTACGTAGCCCAGTCGGCGCTGAGCCGGCAGATCAAGGAGCTGGAGCAACAGTTGGGCACTCCGCTGTTCGAGCGTACCGCGCGCCTGCCGCGCCTGACGCTGGCGGGGCAGGCCTTCCTGGAGCGGGCGCGGCGTTTGCTGGCTGACCTGGCACAAGCGGAGCGGGTTACCCGCGATATTGGCGAAGGGTTGCAGGGCAGCCTGCGCCTGAACCATTCAAGTACCGTACCGCTGACCGGCTCGCTGCTGGCTCGCCTGGGCGGCTACTTGCGCGATAACCCTGGGGTTGCGCTGGAGATTGCTCAGCAGTCGTCGGAGGCGCAGCTGGAGGATATTGCGGCGGGGCGTCTGGATATCGGCCTGCTGCGTTTGCCGGTGTTGCGCCAGCATGAGGGCGTGGTGCTGCATGAATTGTTCAGCGAACCGTTGTTTCTGGCCGTTTCGGCTGGGCATCCGTTGGCTGGTGCAACGCAGGTGAGGCTGGAGCAGTTGCGTGAAGAGCGTTTTATTTCCATTCCGCACCGCGACCGTGGCGGGCTGAGTTACCTGTCTGCCTCCCTGTGCATGGACGCGGGCTTTTTCCCGCAGGCGGCACAGGTGCTGTCGCGCAAGACGACGCAGTTGCAACTGATTCAAGCCGGATTTGGCGTGGCATTGTTGCCGGCATGCATGCGTGAGATCGCCCCGGTTTCGGTCAGCTTCGTGGCACTGGAGAGTCGCTGCATGAGTACCGTTGCGCTGGCCTGCCGGCGAGAAGCGGGGCAACTGGCGCGGCACTTCACTGGTGCCATGTGGCAGTGACCGCCGCCGTCACATTACTTGTTTGCCATGCCAGGCAAGTGTAATTCGGGCAACTCAGTTACTACTGCTTGAAGCTCGCCACCCGCAACTGCGATGATGCCGAGCATGATCAGAGACCCCTTCGAACGACTCGGCCTGGACCGCGAGGTCCTTACCGTCAGCCAACTCAACGGCCGCGCCCGCGTGCTGCTGGAAGACGTGTTCCGCAGCGTGTGGGTAGAGGGCGAGATTTCCAATCTCGCCCGCCCCGCGTCCGGGCACATGTACTTCACCCTCAAGGACAGCGGCGCCCAGGTGCGCTGCGCGCTGTTCCGGCAGAACGCCACGCGTGTGCGCCAGGCCCTGCGCGATGGCCTGGCTGTGCGGGTGCGCGGCAAGGTTTCGCTGTTCGAAGGGCGTGGCGACTACCAGCTGATTCTCGACACCGTCGAACCGGCCGGCGACGGCGCGCTGCGCCTGGCGTTCGAGGCCCTGAAGGAAAAGCTCGGTGGTGAGGGGCTGTTCAGCGCCGAGAGCAAGAAGCCGCTACCGGCCCACCCGCAGCGCATCGGCATCATCACCTCGCCCACCGGCGCGGTGATCCGCGACATCATCAGCGTGTTCGGCCGCCGCGCGCCGCAGGTGGAACTGAACCTGATCCCCACGGCAGTGCAGGGCCGCGAAGCCATCGCGCAGATCGTGCGCGCCATCCGTCTGGCCGACAGCCTGGGTTTCGACGCACTGATCCTGGCCCGTGGCGGTGGCTCGCTGGAAGACCTGTGGTGCTTCAACGAAGAAGCCGTGGCGCGGGCGGTGGCTGCCTGCGTCACGCCCATCGTCAGTGCGGTGGGCCATGAGACCGATGTGTCGATCAGCGACTTCGTCGCCGACGTGCGTGCGCCCACACCGTCTGCCGCCGCCGAGTTGCTGGCCCCCGACAACAGTGGCCTGCAGCAACGCCTGGAAGGCCTGCAACGGCGCCTGCTGCTGCGCATGCAGAACCGCCTGACCCACGACCGCCTGCGCCTGGAATCACTGACCCGGCGCCTGCGCCACCCCGGCGAGCGCCTGCGCCAGCAGGCCCAGCGCCTGGACGACCTGGACATGCGCCTGCGGCGCGCCTTCACGCTCAACCTCAACCAGCGCCGCGAACGCCTGGCACGCCTGGATACCCGCCTGGCCGCGCAGCACCCGGGGCGCACCCTGAAACTGCTGAACCAGCGCCTGGACAGCCTGGCCGAGCGCCTGCCACGGGCCATGCGCGAAGTGCTCAAGGACCGTCGCCAGCGCTTCCAGGCGCAATTGCAGACGCTGCAAGTGGTCAGCCCGCTGGCCACCCTCGCCCGCGGCTACAGCATCCTGCTGGATGAACAAGGCCAGGCGATACGCAGCGCCGAACAGACCCGCAATGGCCAACGCCTCACCGCCCGCCTGAACCAGGGCGAGCTGCTGGTGCGGGTTGAAGACAACCACCTGACCCCGGTCACCCTCTCACTACTGGACTGACACATGCCCCGCCTGTTCGCGCCCTTGCTTGCCCTTTCCCTGCTGCTACTGGCTGGCGGCGCCCAGGCCAGCTACATCACCCGCACACTGAACAAGCCGGTACCCGGCGGTGTGGCGGTGATCGACCTCGGCCCTGCCGCCAGCGCACCCAGTGCCCGCTTCGACGGCAAACCGGTGCTGGTGGTAAAGGAACAGGACAACTGGCTGGCCATCGTCGGCATCCCGCTGACCCAGAAGCCCGGCACCGCCCTGCTGAGCCAGGGCGGTCGCACCCTGCCGTTCACGGTCGGCAGCAAGCAATACCCCGAGCAACGCATCACCCTCAAGAACACCCGCCAGGTCAACCCGAACCCGGCCGACCTCAAGCGCATCGACCGCGAACTGGCCGAGCAGATCAAGGCATACCGCAGCTTCAGCCCGTCCCTGCCGAGCAACCTGATCCTCGACAAGCCGGTCAGCGGCCCGCTGTCGAGCAAGTTCGGCGTGCGCCGCTTCTTCAATGGCGAAGAACGCAACCCCCACGCCGGGCTGGACTTTGCAGTGCCGGCCGGCACGCCGATCAAGACCCCGGCCAACGGCAAGGTGATCCTGGTGGGGGACTACTTTTTCAATGGCCGTACCGTCTTCGTCGACCATGGCCAGGGCTTCATCAGCATGTTCTGCCACATGTCGAAGATCGATACCCAGGTAGGGCAACAGCTGCGCCGCGGCGATGTGGTCGGGCGCGTGGGCTCGACCGGTCGGGCTACCGGGCCGCATATGCACTGGAACGTCAGCCTGAACGATGCTCGCGTGGACCCGGCAATCTTCATTGGTGCCTTCCAGCCCTGAGCTTTGGGTTGCGCCAGCGAAAAATACCGCGCAACAATCAATAAGCACCCAGAAAATCCCTGCCATAAAATCTCGCAAAACCGACTTTTTTAAGCATTCCTCTCAATTTCTGCCGAACGCTTGCCATCCCCCACCCCACTGGTTAAGTTTGGAAGCATGAAAACCTTCAGCACCCTCATCCTGCTCCGACAACATCGCAGCCTCTGCCTGGTCAGCGCCCGACTACCAGGCTGAATCGCGTCGCCTCGCCTCTTCACCTCGTTATCGCTCGGCAGGCCCGATCTCGGCCGCACACAAAAGGATTGCTTCCATGACCATGCTCAAAGACCCTTCGAAAAAATACCGCGCGTTCCCGACCATCGACCTGCCTGACCGTACCTGGCCGTCGAAAACCATCACCGAGCCGCCAATCTGGTGCAGCTCCGACCTGCGTGATGGCAACCAGTCGCTGATCGAGCCGATGGATTCGGAGAAGAAACTGCGCTTCTGGAAGACCTTGGTGCAGGTTGGCGTGAAAGAAATCGAGGCTTCGTTCCCGTCCGCTTCGCAGACCGACTTCGACTTCGTGCGCACCCTTATCGAAGACGGCCATATCCCGGACGACACCACCATCCAGGTGCTCACCCAGGCCCGTGAAGACCTGATCGCCCGCACCTTCGAGTCGCTGCGCGGCGCGAAGAAGGCCATCGTCCACCTGTACAACGCCACCAGCCCGTCGTTCCGCCGCATTGTCTTCAACCAGGACAAGCAAGGCGTGAAGGACATCGCAGTGAACGCGGCCAAGCTGTTCGTCAAGTACGCTGCCCAGCAACCGGACACCCAGTGGACCTTCCAGTACTCGCCAGAAACCTTCAGCGCCACCGAGCTGGAGTTCGCCAAGGAAGTCTGCGATGCGGTCATCGAGGTGTGGAACCCGACGCCTGAGCACAAGGTCATCCTCAACCTGCCGGCCACCGTGGAAGTCGCCACGCCGAACATCTACGCCGACCAGATCGAGTGGTTCTGCCGCAATATCAGCCGCCGCGACAGCGTGATCATCAGCCTGCACTGCCACAACGACCGGGGCACCGGCATCGCTGCCACCGAACTGGGCCTGATGGCCGGTGCGGACCGCGCCGAAGGCTGCCTGTTCGGCAACGGCGAGCGTACCGGCAACGTCGATCTGGTGACCCTGGCGCTGAACCTCTACACCCAAGGCATCGACCCGCAACTGGACTTCTCGGACATCGACGGCGTGCGCAAGGTTGTCGAAGAGTGCAACCAGCTGCCGGTGCACCCGCGTCATCCCTACGTTGGCGATCTGGTTCACACCGCGTTCTCCGGCTCGCACCAGGATGCCATCCGCAAGGGCTTTACCAAGCAGCAAGAAGGCGAGCTGTGGGAAGTGCCGTACCTGCCGATCGACCCGGCCGACATCGGCCGCAGCTACGAGGCGGTGATCCGCGTCAACAGCCAGTCGGGCAAAGGGGGCATCACCTATCTGCTCGAGCAGGAATACGGCATCAGCCTGCCGCGTCGCATGCAGATCGAGTTCAGCCAAGTGGTGCAAGGCGAAACCGACCGCCTGGGCCTGGAAATGACCGCCCAGCAGATCTACAGCCTGCTGCACAAGGAATACCTCCAGGCCAACGCCCCATATGCGCTGGTCAGCCACCGCCTGCAGGAAGAAAACGGCCACAGCACCGTGGAAGTGGAAGTTGCCGGTGAAGGCGAAACCACGCTGCACTGGCGCGGCAAGGGCAATGGTGCCCTGGAAGCGCTGGTAGCCGGCCTGCCGATTGCCGTGGAGATCATGGATTACAACGAGCATGCCATTGGCGCGGGTACCAATGCCAAGGCTGCGGCCTACATCGAACTGCGCGTCGCTGGCGGCCGTCCGGTGCACGGTGTGGGTATCGATGAAAACATCACCACGGCCAGCTTCAAGGCGCTGTTCAGCGCGCTGAACCGTTCGCTGAGCCAGCAGGAAGCCAAGGCGGCCTGAGCCGTGCTGCAATGAATGAAAAAGCCCGCATCCTGTGATGCGGGCTTTTTTATTTACTGCCCTATCGTGGTAAACCTGCCGCACAACCAACGCGCAATCTGCAGGTGTAGCGCAGAAGTACCAAGCGAGTAGCCATCCGCCAATGGCGGGTTGCTCATGCCTTTCTTCAGTAATGACACCCGGGAAGATTACGGGCCTTCCAGTCGAAGGCAAAACGGCCACTATTGAACTCTGCATTGTATCCGTCCATGAGGGCGGCAATCTGTATCTCTCCCCAGCCCAGCGGCGCAATAGAGTATTTTGAGGCAACAGCAACGGTGGTTTCACTGGCCAGCGAAGTCAGGAAGAACAGGTCTTCGCGATTTTTGATTTTTTGGCACTTCGAATACTCGAAGAAATCCCCAAAGTTACCTGCCGACGTCACACAATGTGCATAGACATAGTGCAACTGGTAGATATTAAACACTCCTGGGCCTTCCATTTCAATTTTACGCGTATTGACCGTAGACCCGTAAATCCCCTCACTGGAACTCGACGTCAACTTGCCACCGATCACACACCCCAGAAAACCAGACCCCAGACCAATTTCCGTTTCCAATGTTGAAGTGAATGTCGAGCTATACCCCTCGGTTACAGCCACGTCCTGTATATATTTGACGCTACTGGGCACACGTACGGTATTCAAATGCGCCAGGTAAGCCAAGACCGGCGTACTGTATGTCGCCCAATTCTGCGATCCCAGCTTCATGTCGCCATAGACGGTTTTATCATATATCCAGCAACCGGCGTTGACTGCACCGTCACCACCAAGCAAATAATTCTCAACCTCATAAGACCCGCGCTTGTGCGGAAAGTCTCCGATGTCCTTGACCATTGCCTTGTCAATAAAGCTCATATCATCTGATTTCCTGTCAAGTACTGTTATTTATATCGATAGAAGGGAACATCTCGTGCAGCGTAGTCAAACTGAAGTACACCCTGCCCTGCCCGCTCAAGCACTGCCTGCTTTATAAGGGGCCAGCCAGCAAGCTCAACAGCCTGCGATTCATCGACTGCAACCAGGCTACTGGTGGCGGTTGCGGACACAAGCACCTGTTGCCCGCCCACATCGCAAAACGCACCTTGGAGTTCTTTGCTTATTTTGTTTGCGAGCAGGCAATGGGCGTAAGCGATATTCACCTGATAAATCAGATATGCCGCACTACCGTTCAAATACACATCGCGCACGTGCTCGCTGGGTTCGCCCCACAACACATGAGCAGGCAAATCAGTGACAATGCCGGACAATGAATTTGCCCGATTAACGCCCGCACTGATTTTGAACGCGCACCCTATATTCCCCATGAATTCCCGACCAAGCCCACACCAGTAATGCTGCCGGCTTACATATTGATCAGAACGACTCTCCTGCACCCGGGAGCAATAAGAAAGGTAGGCAAAAGCGGGGCGGGTATAGCACTCGACAGAAACACCGTTCACTTTAATGCCGCCAAAAACCGTTTTCCCGGCAACCCAACTCCCCGCTTGCAAACCCTGCGCACCATACAGGTGGCGCTCAATCTCATACGACCCTTTAAATTCATGTTCGTGATGACTGATCACCGTTAGTTCCCCTGTTACCGAAAGAGGTACAAACTTAACGGTCGACAACACGCTCCTTCAGCAGGAATACTTTCTTGCAGGCGAAAAAAAGGGCGCCGTCCAAGCGCCCCACAAGCCGTAAAGCACACAACAAATTCAGTTGGCGTCCAGCAGCGCCATCGCCTCCGCGCTGCACGCCTCGATCCGCGCCCAGTCGCCGTTCTTGATCCAGCTGCTGTCGAGCATCCAGGTACCACCCACGCACATCACATTGGGCAAGGCCATGTAATTGCGGACATTGGCCGGGTTCACGCCACCGGTCGGGCAGAAGCGGATATCACCGAACGGCCCGCCAAAGGCCTTGATCGCCGCCACGCCGCCACTGATTTCCGCCGGAAACAGCTTGAACCGGCGATAGCCCAAGGCATAGCCCATCATGATTTCGGACGGCGTGCTGATACCCGGCAGCAATGGAATTTCGCTGTCTACTCCCGCCGCCAGCACGTCCGGAGTAATGCCCGGTGTAACGACGAATTGCGCACCTGCCGCCTCAACAGCGGCGAACATGCTGCGGTCCAGCACCGTACCGGCGCCGACGCACAGCTCCGGGCGCTGTTCGCGCAGCACCTGGATGGCCTTCAGGCCGTGCTGCGATCGTAAGGTCACTTCCAGGGTGCGGATGCCGCCAGCAGCCAGCGCATCAGCCAGCGGCAGGATATCTTCCTCACGGGCGATGGTGATCACCGGCAGGATGCGCGCCTTTTTGCAGATGGCGTCGATCCGTGCGGCTTTATCGGCCATCGAGAGCAGGGCCTGTGGGCGTTCGAGGGTGGTCATGACTGTAGATCCTTGGCTCATGGGCACCAGTAGATGTCCAGGGGGTCGTGAAGAAAAGCGCGAATCGGCATTTCGGTAAGGTCGTTGCCACCCAGCGCGGCGCGCAGGGTAGCGAGTTTGCCCTGCCCTTGCACGGACAGCGCGATGAAGGCGGCACTGGCCAGCAGCGCGCGGGTCATCGACAGGCGCTGGTGCGGCACGCCAGGTGCCAGCATCGGCAGGCAGCGGCGTGAGCTCGCCAGGTCCAGGCCTGCTTTCAGCTCGGGGCTGGCGGGGAACAGCGAGGCGGTATGGCCATCGTCACCCATGCCGAGCACCAGCACATCGATCACCGGCAGCGCAGCCAAAGCCTGGTCGGCCTTGAGCGCAGCGGCATCCAGGCTTTCAGCCTGCTGGTACAAGCCAACGAAGCGCGCCTTGGCCGCCGGCCCCTTGAGCAGGTGGCGGGCCAGCAGGCCGGCGTTGCTGTCAGCGTGCTCCACTGGCACCCAGCGTTCATCGGCCAGGCTGACGGTGACCTTGGCCCAGTCCAGGCTCTGGCCAGAAAGTTTCTCCAGGAACGGCACCGGGCTGCGGCCGCCGGACAACACAACGCAGGCCTCGCCCTTGGCCGCAACGGCCGCACGCAGACGTTCAGCCACGTCATTGGCCAGAGTCGTGGCCAGGGTGTTGGCGTCGGCCAGGGCGTGTGCCTTCACGTCCGCTGGCAGTTTCAGTTCGGTTATCGCCTCAGATGTCGCCATACCAGGCCCTCCCATCGCGTGTGATCAGTGCAATCGAGCTCATCGGCCCCCACGAGCCTGCCGCATAAGGCTTGGGCGCATCGCCCGCGTTCCGCCAGCCGGCGATCAGCTGGTCGCACCACTTCCAGGCGTACTCGATTTCGTCCTTGCGCACAAACAGGTTCTGGTTGCCGCGCATCACTTCGAGCAGCAGCCGCTCGTAGGCATCCGGAATCCTTGTACTGCGCCAGGTGTCGGAAAAAT
>NZ_JABMCW010000390.1:0-4596 GCF_013179705.1 Pseudomonas sp. CM25
GGGGGTGATCGTGACCATCCTGTCGATGTTCTTCACCGACTTGCAGGTGCATCACCTCGGTGTGACGGTGGTCGTGGTGCTGCTGACCGCCACCATCTTTTCGCTGCTGGGCTTCGTCAACGCAGTGTTCGCGCGCAACTTCGATGACATTTCGATCATTCCGACGTTCGTGCTGACGCCGCTGACTTACCTGGGTGGGGTGTTCTACTCGATCAACCTGCTGCCGCCGTTCTGGCAGACCGTGTCGCTGGCCAACCCGGTGCTGCACATGGTCAACTCGTTCCGCTACGGCATTCTAGGGGTGTCGGATATCAGTATTGGTACGGCGATCACCTTCATGCTGGTGGCCACTGCGGTGCTCTATACCCTGTGCGTTCGCCTGCTGGTCAGCGGCCGTGGCATGCGTGCATGAGCAACGCAGCTTGCGCCGGCGCCACTGCCGGCCAATCCACCAGCGCCAGTACAGCAGGGTGGTGAAGTAGGCAGCGACGCCCAGCACCACCCCGCACACCACCGAACCCAGCAGAAACGGTTGCCAGACGGTCGCCAGCTGGTCGGTGATCCATTCGAAGGTGAGGGCGTCGGGCAGACTGCGTGGCGGGACTTGCATCAGCCAGGCGCCGGTCATGTAAGTGACGAAGAACACCGGCGGCATGGTCAGCGGGTTGGTCAGCCACACCAGGCTGACGGCAATGGGCAGGTTGCCACGCACCGGGATCGCCAGCGCGGCAGCCAGCAACATCTGCATGGGGATGGGTATCAGCGCCGCGAACAGGCCTACCCCCATGGCCCGTGCTACCGAATGGCGGTTCAGGTGCCAGAGGTTCGGGTCGTGCAGCAGCTTGCCGAAAAAGCGTAAGGACTTGTGTTCGCGAATGCTGGTCGGATCCGGCATGTAGCGTTTGAAAAGTCGGCGCGGCATGTAGGCTCCCGGGGCGTTGATCGAGGCAGTATGCCCTTATTCCCGTTCAGCCTCGTTTAGAGTTTGTGACAATTGTTGAGCAAGCTGGGCCGACAATTGCGCTATGCCTCAGAAGGTGATTTCGCTTCTGGAGCTCTATCTCATGCGCACAGGGATGTTGGCGCTCGCGCTCGGGCTTCTGGCCCTGGGCTTTCTCCCCGCCTTGCCATCGGTCGGATGGCTGATGCTGCTGGCTGCCTGTGCGGTTGCCAGCCTGTTCGGCCGGCTGTGGCCGTTGGGGGTTTTCTTGCTGGGGCTGTGCTGGGCCTGCTGGTTGGCGCAGCAGGCGCTGGATGACCGCCTGGCCCCCGCGCTGGACGGTCGCACCTTGTGGCTGGAGGGCAGGGTGGTGGGTCTGCCGGCGCGCACGGCGCAAAGCGTACGCTTCGAGCTGCAGGCCGCCCAGTCGCGGCGGGCGCAACTACCAGGGCGCTTGCAGCTGAACTGGTTCGACGGGCCACCGCTGCGGGCGGGTGAGCAATGGCGGCTGGCGGTGACCTTGCAGCGCCCGGCCGGGCTGCTCAACCCGCATGGGCCAGACCGCGAAGCGCAATTGCTGGCGCGGCGCGTTGGCGCCACGGGCACGGTCAAAGCCGGGCAATTGCTGGCGCCGGTTACTGGCGGCTGGCGTGATTCGCTGCGCCAGCGCCTGTTGGCCGTGGACGCCAATGGCCGGCAAGCCGCGCTCGTGGCGCTGGTGCTGGGCGATGGCGCGGGCCTGGCCCGGCAGGACTGGCAGACGCTGCAGGCCACCGGCACGGTGCACCTGCTGGTAATTTCCGGGCAGCACATCGGGCTGGTCGCTGGTTTGTTGTATGGCCTGGTCGCCGGGCTGGCCCGTTGGGGCCTGTGGCCTGCGCGGTTGCCTTGGTTGCCCTGGGCCTGTGGCCTGGCCATGGCTGCGGCGCTGGCCTATGGCTGGCTGGCCGGTGGCGGCGTGCCGGTGCAGCGGGCCTGCCTGATGCTGGCGGTGGTGTTGCTCTGGAGGCTGCGTTTTCGCCACCTTGGGGCGTTCTTGCCTTTGCTGCTGGCGTTGGTTGCCGTGTTGCTGGTCGAGCCGTTGGCGGCACTGCTGCCTGGCTTCTGGCTGTCGTTTACCGCCGTGGCCACGCTTATCTATTGCTTCAGTGCCCGCCTGGGCGGCTGGCGACCCTGGCAGGCCTGGACGCGTGCGCAGTGGGTGATCGCCATCGGTTTATTGCCGGTGCTGCTGGCTACAGGCCTGCCAGTCAGCCTGAGTGCGCCGCTGGCCAACCTGGTGGCAGTGCCGTGGATCAGCCTGGCAGTGTTGCCGTTGGCGCTGTCGGGTACGCTGCTGCTGCCGCTGGGCGGGGCAGGTGAGGCGTTGTTGTGGCTGGCGGGTGGGCTGCTGGACCTGTTGTTCCGAGGTTTGGACCTGGTGGCGCAACAGCGCGCGGCGTGGCTGCCGCCGGCCCCGCCACTGTGGGCCTGGCTGCTGGTGTGCCTTGGGGCGTTGCTGGTGCTGCTACCCCGCGGCGTGCCGCTGCGCGGTTTGGGCGGGGTGATGCTGCTGGCGCTGTGGGTGCCCCGGGAGCCAGTGCCGCTGGGGCAGGTCGAGGTGTTGCAGCTGGACGTTGGTCAAGGGTTGGCGGTGCTCTTGCGTACCCGCCATCACAACCTGCTGTACGACGCCGGGCCGGCCAGGGGGGATAGTGACCTGGGTGAGCGGGTGGTGCTGCCGACCTTGCGCAAGTTGGGGGTGGGCAGCCTGGACATGATGTTGATCAGCCATGCGCATGCCGATCATGCGGGCGGTGCAGCGGCCGTCGAGCGGGGCTTGCCGGTCAGGCGGATGATCGGGGGCGAAGCGCTGGAGCATGTTCAGTTGCAGCCGTGCAGCAGCGGCGAGCACTGGGAGTGGGATGGTGTGCGGTTTTCGCTGTGGCGCTGGGCTGACGGGCAGAGCAGCAATGACCGCTCCTGTGTGCTGCTGGTCGAGGCGCAGGGTGAGCGATTGCTGTTGGCGGGTGATATCGAGGCCGCAGCGGAGCGTGCCTGGCTTGCGCAGGCTGACATGCCCCGAATCGACTGGCTCCAGGCGCCCCATCATGGCAGCCGGAGTTCGTCCACCGAGGCTTTCATCCGTGCGACGGCGCCGCAGGGGGTGTTGATTTCCCGGGGGCGCAATAACAGCTTTGGGCATCCGCATGCGCAGGTGGTGGAGCGGTATCGGCGGCATGGGGTGGTGATGCATGACACGGAGGTGGAGGGGGCATTGCGGCTGGTTTTGGGGGGGCACGGGGCGGTTGAGGGTATGCGCGGGCAGCGGCGGTTTTGGCGGGTTCGTGCGGCGCTCGATCTCGGAGGCGCTGAAAATGTCGCGGCAAACACCTCCCGGCCCCCACCAATTCCCTGACCTCTGGCAGATGAGCCCTCGGCGCGCCTATGGTAGAGTGGCGGCCTTTTTCCGAAGGGGCGTTTACTGTGTGGGAATTGGTCAAGTCCGGTGGTTGGATGATGCTGCCGATCATTCTGAGTTCCATCGCTGCCATGGCTATCGTCGGCGAGCGCCTGTGGACCCTGCGCGCCAGTCGCGTCACCCCGCCGCACTTGCTGGGCCAGGTGTGGATCTGGATCAAGGACAAGCAACTGACCAGTGACAAGCTCAAGGCCCTGCGTGCCGACTCGCCACTGGGTGAAATCCTCGCGGCAGGCCTGGCCAACTCCCGCCATGGCCGCGAAATCATGAAAGAGTGCATCGAGGAGGCCGCCTCGCGTGTCATCCACGAGCTGGAACGCTACATCAGCACCCTCGGCACCATCGCCGCCATGGCCCCGCTGCTGGGCCTGCTGGGTACCGTGCTGGGCATGATCGACATCTTCAGCGCCTTCATGGGCTCGCAGATGACCGCCAATGCCGCAGTGCTGGCCGGTGGTATTTCCAAAGCGCTGGTGACCACTGCTGCCGGCCTGATGGTCGGCATTCCGGCGGTGTTCTTCCACCGCTTCCTGCTGCGCCGCATTGATGAGCTGGTGGTGGGCATGGAGCAGGAGGCGATCAAGCTGGTGGAGGTGATCCAGGGCGACCGTGAAGTGGAAGTGGCCGGAGGCAAGGCGTGAAGTTTCGGCGCAATCGCCAGCGGGAGAACGTCGACATCAACCTCGCGTCGCTGATCGACGTGGTGTTCGTCCTGCTGCTGTTCTTCGTGGTCACCACCACCTTCACCCGCGAGACCCAGCTGCGCGTCGAGCTGCCCGAGGCCGCCAGCGCCGAGCCGGCGCCGGCCGAGCAGGGCAAGCTGGTGGAAATCACCATCAGCGCCGAAGGCGTGTACTCGGTGAACAACCACCTGCTGCCCAAGAGCGACCTGGCCACCCTGAGCGAGGCGATCGAGCGTGAGTCGGGCGGCGACAACAAGCTGCCGCTGGCTATCAGTGCCGACGGCAAGACCCCGCACCAGGCGGTGGTCACTGCAATGGATGCCGCCGGCAAGCTCGGCTTCAGCCAGTTGCGCATGACCACCGTCGAGGCGGCCCAGGGCACGCCCTGATGGCCTTCGCCGACCGCCTGCTCGCTGCCTGGTACGCCGGCCACCCGGCGCTGGCGCTGCTGCGCCCGCTGGAGGCGCTGTACCGCCGTGTGGTCACGGGCAAGCGGGCGCGTTTTCTCAGTG
>NZ_JABMCW010000391.1:0-4592 GCF_013179705.1 Pseudomonas sp. CM25
CCCTTGGGCAACCAGCGGCGCCACCAGGTGGTGCCAGCCCAGCGCCACGCCCTGATTGCCCAGGGCCAGCTGTACCAGCAGGTTGTAGTCGTTGGCATTGAAAAAGTGCGGCGCCGTGTTGGCGCGGCTTTTCAGGTCGACGTCATGGAAGGCCAGCCATACGTTCCAGTCCACATGCTCGGCCACCTGCGAGCGCCCATAGGGGCTGAGGTTAAGCAAAGTGCCATCGCGCAACCCCTGCAAGGTGCGCACTTCCGGGTGCTGCGCCAGATACTGCGGCGTGCACACCGGGTAGATCACGTCATGGTTGAGCGGGTGCGAGCGATAGCCCGCCTGCACTTTGCCCAGCTTGGTGATGTAGATGTCCGGGCGCACGCCAGGCTCCATCGACAGAAAGTTCTGCGTGGTGACCAGGTTGATGTCGATGTCCGGGTTCTCGTCGAAGAACCTGGACATGCGGGGGCCCATCCACAAGGCCGCGAACGCCGGGGAACAGCACAAGGTGACCACGTGCTTGGTGTTGGTATTGCTGCGGATGCGCTCGGCCGCCTGGGAAATGTTGACGAACGACAACTGCACCGCATCGAAAAAGATCGAGCCGGCCACCGTCAGCTCCACCGCGCGCCCGACGCGGGTGAATAACTCGGCGCCCAGGTAGGTCTCCAGCTCTCGGATCTGCCGGCTGACCGCCGCCTGGGTGACGCACAGCGCTTCGGCCGCGCGGGTGAAGTTCTGGTACTTGGCGGCAGCGACGAAGACTTTGACCGCGCGCAGCGAGGGCATCTTGATCAGCGTCTGATCGGGCTCGGAGTGTCTGACCATGTCGGTAGTGGGAGGTTCTTCGTAGGAGCAGCCTGGTGCTGCGAAAAGGCCCGTACAGGCACCACGGCGCCAGTGTATGAGCCGGCATCTACGCAGCACAAGGCTGCTACCGCATTCAAGGGTGCGGCGGCAGGCTCTGCGCAGGGCCTTTCACGCCGATTGATAACTTCAGGTAATGGTTAGCGTAAATCAAATGTCGTTGGACCCGCTCTGGTTCAGGGCTTAACGTTAAAGCCACGGCGCGACATTGGTGACATCGATGTCGAATAATTTTGAAGCAGGTCATTCTGCGTGCCGGTTTTGACTCACGTTCGAATTTGAACGGACTGCCAAGCGTACTCGCACTGATCTCTACCCGCCTTATTGAAAGTGCGATGTTGAAAGATTGGTTAATAAGCATAATAAAGAGGGTCGTATGAGCCATGCCGATGAGATTCTTTCGGTAAAAAACATCTTCAAAGTGTTCGGGCCTAATCCGAACATGGCCATGCAGATGCTCCGCAAGGGCGCCGACAAGAACGAAATTTTCAGCAAGACCGGCCACGTCGTCGGCGTGTTCGATGCAAGTTTCTCCGTCAAACGCGGCGAGATTTTCGTCATCATGGGCCTTTCCGGGTCGGGCAAGTCGACCATGGTGCGGCTGTTCAACCGCCTGATCGAACCCACCTCCGGCAGCATTCACCTCAACGGCAAGGAAATTACCGGGCTCTCCGACAAAGCCCTGCTCGACGTGCGCCGCAAGGAAATGGGCATGGTGTTCCAGTCCTTTGCCCTGATGCCGCACATGAGCGTGCTGGAAAACACCGCCTTCGGCCTGGAGATTGCCGGCGTGCCTGAAGCCGAACGGCAAAGCCGTGCCCGCGAAGCGCTGAGCCAGGTTGGCCTGGCTGGCCACGAGCACAGCTACCCGCACCAGCTGTCCGGCGGCATGCAGCAGCGGGTGGGCCTGGCCCGGGCGCTCGCCAACGACCCGACCATCCTGCTGATGGACGAAGCGTTCTCGGCACTCGACCCGCTGATCCGCAGTGAAATGCAGGGCGAACTGATGCGCCTGCAGGCCGAGCAGCAGCGCACCATCATCTTCATTTCCCACGACATCGAGGAAGCCATCCGCATCGGCCATCGCATTGCGATCATGGAGGGCGGCCGCGTGGTGCAGATCGGCACCCCGCAAGAACTGATCAACCAGCCGGCCAACGATTCAGCTTCCCGCATTTCTACCGGCGCTTCCGTGAATTGTTTGCCATTGCCCCGCGCAAGTATCGGGCGCGCAGCCAGGGTTGGGCTGGGCGGCAGGATGTAGCGGTCCATTGACCCAGGAATCTGCAAGCCTTCATCGGCCCTATCGCCGGCAAGCCAGCTCCCACAGGATCGAGAGGCCTGTAGGAGCTGGCTTGCCGGCGATAGGGCCAGACCTGCAGAATGTGTTCGATTACCGAACGAAAATCAAAACTGACCTGTCCGCTATCCGCCCATCCAATCCGATCGCCGCATTGCCCATCCCCCGCCTTTTTGCTTAAGTGTCCCCATCCACCGGTTGTCACCTGCCCCCCGTGACCCGCAGCCGGCGCTATACAATAACCGTGAACGACCGCGGCCACCGCCCACAAGGCGGTAGGCAGCGGCGAACAGAACAATAACGATGCCGAGTGCCTTGCCTATGGAAAGCCGCCTGCTGAGCGAGCGCAGTAGCGTGTTCCACCACGCCGACCCTTATGCTGTGTCCGATTACGTCAACCAGCATGTAGGCCAGCATTGCATCGGTCTGTCGCGCACCACCCACCCCCAGGCCAGCCTCAGCCACCGCACGTTCGCCGAACTCGACCTGTGCCGCATCAGCTACGGCGGTAGCGTGCGGGTCACCTCGCCAGCCCTGGAGACCATCTACCACCTGCAGGTACTGCTGAACGGCAATTGCCTGTGGCGCGGGCACAAGCGCGAGCATCACCTGGTGCCGGGGGAACTGCTGCTGATCAACCCCGACGACCCGGTTGACCTGACCTACTCGGAAGACTGCGAGAAGTTTATCCTCAAGGTGCCCACCCGGTTGCTGGATTCGATCTGCGACGAACAGCGCTGGTATCGCCCCGACGGCGGCGTGCGCTTCCTGCGCAACCATTACCGGTTGGACGAGCTGGACGGGTTCGTCAATTTGCTGGCAATGGTGTGCCAGGAGGCGGAGGTGACGGATTCGCTGCCCAGGGTGCAGGGCCATTACAGCCAGATCGTGGCCAGCAAGCTGCTGACCCTGATGAGCACCAATATCCGTCGCGAAAGCCTGAGCGCACCGCAGGCGGGGCTTGAGCGCATTCTTGACTACATCGACCGCAACCTGAAACTGGAGCTATCGGCTGACGTGCTGGCAGAGCAGGCCTGCATGAGTTTGCGCTCGTTGTATACCTTGTTTGACCAGCACCTGGGTACTACACCCAAGCATTACGTGCGCCAGCGCAAGCTTGAGCGGGTGCATGCGTGCCTGAACGACCCGACTTGTGGTGTGCGCAGTGTGACGGAACTTGCCCTGGATTATGGATTCCTGCATCTGGGACGGTTTTCTGAAGTGTACCGCCAGCAGTTCGGCGAGCTGCCTTCGCAGACGTTCAAACGCCACAGATGAGGCGCGTTAGCGTGGTCACCTGACATTTCCACCAGTTGCTTACATTTCATGTACGTCCCACCATTTGATTTATTTCGATGAGAAGGTGGGTCCATGTCAACGTCGCGAAATTCCTCTGGTTCACGGCAGTACCCGGTTTATGGGCATGACGGCGGTGAGCAATTTGCATCCATGCTGGGCTTCGGCGGAGAGAGAATTGAGCCTACTACAGGGTGCTACTTACTAGGGAATGGATACCGCGCGTTCAATCCGGTCTTGATGAGGTTTCACAGTCCTGACAGCTTGAGCCCGATGGGGCTTGGAGGAATAAACTGTTATGCCTACTGTGGTGGGGATCCGGTTAATTATGCTGATCCTAGTGGGCACCGTAAGTTTTCTAAGATTTCAAAAGCCCCTGCGCTTCGGAAAATTTGGGAAACGCCTGAAGCGCCAAGACCTCAGAAACCAGTGCAACTGTCAAGTATTCGAAAACATGCAGGAGTCGCCGGCTATACTGTGAGTAATCAAGTCGTAGAAACTATCAACAATCTCGGGCGTGGTTACGGGGATCAAATACAACCCATCATGAATTCATCGCATTGGTCAGATGCTCAAAAATTATTAGTGCAAGGCACCGCAGTGAAGCTATCAAGCAACATCGGAGAAAATTTGCAGAGAGCCGCTGGCGATCCTGTCAATGCGGCTGCGACTCCGATATCGTCCAACAGTCACTTGATGGAGGCGTTAGCGGTAGTCGCACCACTTAACGAAATAATGCAAGCGGCAGGAAGCGTGAACACTCTTGTGAACGATGTTGTTGCAAGCTGGCTCCATGACCCCAAACGGCTGGTTCCAAAAGTGCGAGATCCCGGTAAAGCTGGATAGCACTCTGCACAATCCGGATAGTCCCCCGCCAGCGGTCTCCCTAACCTGACCAGGTCTGAACAATAACAATGGAGACCCTGGCCATGTTCCTGGGATTCGACTACCTCAATGCCATGCTCGAGGACGACCGTGAAAAGGGCATCTACCGCTGCAAGCGCGAGATGTTCACCGACCCACGCCTGTTCGACCTGGAGATGAAACACATCTTCGAGGGCAACTGGATCTACCTGGCCCACGAAAGCCAGATCCCCGAGAAAAACGATTTCCTCACCCTGACCATGGGGCGCCA
>NZ_JABMCW010000392.1:0-4563 GCF_013179705.1 Pseudomonas sp. CM25
CTGGTAGCTGGCCGCAGTGGGGCGGTGGCTGATGTCGGTATACCCGACCAGGCGCTGGGCCACCCGCTTGGCATCCAGGCCCGCCAGCTGCGCCAGGGCGCGGGTGACCAGCAGCTTCGATACACCGACGCGCAAGCTGCCGGTGATCAGCTTCAGGCACAGCATCAGGCTGGGGCGGTCCAGCTGCGCCCACAAAGGCGGCAGGCGTTGCTGTATCTGTTCCGGGGGCAGCCCGCGCAACGGCAGCAAATGGGCTTCAACCCAGTACGCAAGGCCATCGGCGCTCTGCTGAGGGCTCTGCGGCAATAACAGCGAGATGGTTTCGGCCAGGTCGCCAACGGACTGGTAGCTCTCTTCGAACAGCCAGTCAGGCAACCCTGCCAGGGCGGTGGCCAGCTCCCGCAACACACGGGTTGGCACCAATTGGCGGGGGCGGCCGCCCGCCAGGAAGTACACCGCCCAGGCCGCATCGTCGGCGGGGGCGCTTGCAAAGTAGTCGCGCAGGGCTTCGAGTTTGGCATTACTCGAGGTGGTCGCATCCAGCCGCAGATACAGCTCGGCGAAGGCCTTCATGCGTCTGGCTCCGCGCTGGTCGCGTCGTCTTCCTCGCCGTACTCGGTGACGAAAGCACGGGCGTCCAGGCCTTGTTCGTTGAGGTAGCGAACCAGCACGTTGACCGAGCCGTGGGTGACCATCACCCGTTCTGCACCGGTCTGGGCGATGGCCCAGAGCAACCCTGGCCAGTCGGCATGGTCCGAGAGCACGAAGCCGCGGTCGACGCCGCGCCGCCGGCGCGTGCCACGCAGCAGCATCCAGCCGCTGGCGAACGCGTCGCTGTAGTCGCCAAAACGGCGCATCCAGCTGCTGCCGCCGGCCGATGGCGGCGCCAGCACCAGGGCCTGGCGCAGCAGTGGGTCGTTGCGCGGGATGTCACCGGCGTAGCGGGTTTCCGGCAGGTGCACGCCGGCCTCCCGGTACACCCGGTTCAGCGGCTCGACGGCGCCATGCACGAGGATCGGGCCGATGCTGGCGTCCAGCCCGTGCAGAATTCGCTGGGCCTTGCCGAAGGCGTAGCAGAACAGCACGCTGGCCTTGCCCAGTTCGCAGTTGGCCCGCCACCAGGCATTGATGCCGGCAAATATTTCACCCTGGCTGGGCCAGCGGTAGATCGGCAGGCCGAAGGTCGATTCGGTGATGAAGGTGTGGCAGGGCACCGGTTCGAAGGGGGTGCAGGTGCCATCGGGCTCCACCTTGTAGTCGCCGGAGGCCACCCAGACTTCGCCCTGATACTCCAGGCGCACCTGCGCCGAACCCAGCACATGGCCGGCAGGGTGCAGGCTCAGGGTTACCCCGTGGTGCAGCAAACGCTCGCCGTAGGGCAGGGTCTGCAGGTCGATGTCCTGGCCCAGGCGGCTGCGCAGGATGCCGGCGCCCGGTGCGGCAGTCAGGTAATGGGCGTTGCCGGTACGGGCGTGGTCGCCGTGGCCGTGGGTGATGACGGCACGCTCGACCGGCCGCCAGGGGTCGATGTAGAAATCACCGGGCGGGCAGTACAGGCCTTCGGGGCGGGCAATGACGAGGTCCATGGCACGGGCACTGGTTTGGCGTTACCAGTTAGGAGCCATGGCAGACATGGGAAGTTCGACCGGAAATGACCGGGGCCGTAAAGCGGCCCCGATACGGGCGATCACGCTTATTTTCCAGGCACCAACGTCAGCCGCTGGTTGCCATACGCCCGCCCGAAGTTCTGCGGTTGCAGCGGCAGGCTCATGAAGCGCCCTTTGAGCCAGGCATCCAGCCCGTCGCTGTAATGCGCGCTGGCCGGGTTGCCGGATTGCCCGGTGCTGGTCAGCACCTGCAAGGGTTCGGCCTGACCGAAGTCGACGATCATCCGCGCCGAGGCCGGCAGGCGGGTATCGAAATCGTTGCCCCAGGCGTAAGGCGTCAAGGCGAGGGTCGTGAAATCGCCACCTGCGGCCATGGGCGAGCGGCCGAGCGGGTCGCCCAGGCCATGGTAGGCCGGTGCCGGCCAGCGGTACTGGTGCAGCTTGCCCCACTGCCAGGCGCGGCGGTCAGCGCCCAGTTGCGCGGTGCCGGCATCCACTGCCGCTGCCAGGCTGCGGGCGAGGATGGCCGGCTTGTCTTCCTTCTGTGGGGTGTTGCGGTCATCCCAGAACGGGCTGTCGTCGCGGCCCAGCAGGTGATCGGCCTGGGCCGAGAATGACAACCGCGCATTGCTGACGAACGCTTGCCAGGCCGGGCCGGACTCCGGGCCCAGCTCGTCAAGGAACGTCTGCCGAGCCATTTCCTGAAGGAACAGCTCGTACAGCGCGGCATCTGCCGACACCGGGCTCAGGCGGCCATCGAACGCCTTGAGCCGGGCCAGGGTGTCGCGGGCCTTGTCGCGCTGTGCGGCGGGCAGGGCATCGATCGCCTGTTTCAGCGGCTGTGCCATCCCCGGGGCGTCGAACATCTGCTTGAGCTTGTCGGCCATCAGGGTGACCTGGTCATTCTGCAGGGCCATCAGGCTGCGGCTATCGTGGCGGCCATTGCCGGCCAGCTGGCCCAGGCGCTCGGCGCGCTCGGGGTAGTACCAGCTGCTGGACAGCTGCATGCCATAGCCGCGTGGCAGGCTGCGCTGGTTGGCGTGGCCGAGCCAGCCGGCGGGCGGGTCCTGGTCGTAGGGGTGCAGCATCGGGTCGGCATAGCCGTCCCAGTCGTAGCGCCCGTCCCAGCCTGGCGAGGGCAGCAGGCCTTGGCCTTCGCGGCGGTTGGGGTAGCGGCCGCTGACTTGCCAGCCGATGTGCTCAGGCTCGGCGAAAACGAAATTGAGGGCGACGGCGGTGACTTCGCGGGTACTGTCGAAGGCACGTTCCACGTTCTTGGCGCGGGTCAGGTCGAACAGCGCATCCAGGCTGCGGTCGCCCTTGAACTGCGGCAGGTTCAGTGCCAGGCCCAGGCTGGCGTTGTCGGGCTGGGCCAGCAGGGTGCCATGGCGGGTGTCGTACATCACTTCGCGCAGCGGTCGCTGGCCGCGCACCAGGAAGGTTTCGCTGCGGGCCCGGGCCGGCAGCCACTTGCCGTCGGCCAGGTAGCTCAGTTGGGTGCCCTGGCGGCGCAGCTGCTCCAGGTACAGGTCCTGGTTGTCGGCCATGACTGCACTGCTGCTCCAGGCCAGCTTGCCGTTATAGCCGGCCAGCACGATCGGCAGGCCAGGCAGCGACAGGCCGGCAACCTGGTACTTGCCGGTGTGGATCTGTACCGGGCTGAGGGCCCAGGCGGCACGGCTATCGCTGGCCAGCAGGCTCTTGCCGCTGCGGCTGCGCTGCGGGGCCAGGGCCAGGTTGGCCGAGCCCGGGCTGCCGAGCAGGTCGAGCTCGGCGAGCTTCTGGCTGGCAGCGGCCAGGGCCGGCAGCCCCGGCAACTGGCTGGCCAGGTTCAGGCCCTTGAGCTTGTCCACCTCGCTTTCGGCCAACGGTTCGTCCGGGGCCCCCGGCAGCAGCCAGGCCAGCTTGTCGCTGCCGGTTTTCTGCGCCAGGGTCAGGGCGCTTAGCTCTTCCTGCAGGTTCACCGACTGGCTGAAGGCATACAGGCTGAAGATCAGCGCCGAGTCTTCTGGCTTCCAGTATTCGGGGCGGTAGCCCCTGCTGGCCAGGCTGGCGGGCAGTTTGTCGCGGTAGCGGAACAGGTAGGCGTTGACCCCGCGCGCATACACTTCGAAGAAGCGTTTTAGCCGTGGCGATGCGTCGGCGTATTGCTGGGCGGCGCTCTGCTTGAGGTTGGCCGCGCGCATCAGGCGGTCGATGTCCAGTGCTTCGCTGCCGGCCAGCTCGGCCAGGCGGCCTTGGGCAAGCAGGCGCATGGCGACCATCTGTTCGATGCGATCGCCGGCGTGCACATAGCCCAGGCTGAACAGTGCGTCATGGAAGCTGCTGCTTTCGATCAGCGGTGCACCCATGGCGTTGCGGCGTACCGAAACGTTCTGTGCCAGGCCTTTGAGCGGTTGCATGCCGCTGGTCGGTGGCACGCTGTCCTGGTAGCCGCCCGTCTGGCAGCCGGCCAGCCCGAGCGTGCCGAGCAGCGTGGCGGCGGTTGCGAACCGCAGGCGGAAGGGAGGAAAGGCGGGGGCGGCCATGACAAGGGCTCCTGCAAGGCGTGGCAAGGTTTTAAAGGCGCTAAGGTAGTAAGCGCGCAGTCGCCGTGCAAGGTCACTCGGCGCTTTATTTACCGATGCCTGGCGGAACCTTGAAATGCTCGGCCACGGCGTCGGAAAAGTGTGTGCAGTTGATGCGCGCAAAGCGTTTGTAGTCACGCCCGACCGCAAACGCCGAGCCTGGCATCAGCAGCACTTTATGCTGTTCCAGCTTGTGCATGAAAGGTTGCAGGTCTGCCAGATCGGGGTGATGGACCCACAGGAACATGCCGCCTTGCGGGGTTATGTCGAACTGCCAGCCACGCGCCAGCAACAAACGCTGGGTTTGCGCCTGCTGGCGGATCAGGCGCTGCTGCACGTCATTCATGTGCCGGGCATAGGTACCATCGGCCAGGATGGTGTTGACGAAG
>NZ_JABMCW010000393.1:0-4532 GCF_013179705.1 Pseudomonas sp. CM25
GGCGTGGGCCTTTACGCGCCACGGCAAACAGCAAGGCCGGCAACCGGCCGCGGCTAAGCAGGCGCTCTGCCAACGGCAGGAAACGGGCGAAATTCCAGGGACCGCTCATGGAGCCTCCAAGAGGAAAGGTTATCCACATTTATTGTGGATAACCTTGTGAACAGGGCGAATTTTCTGACCTCAGGTGCCTGTCAGGCAAGGGTCCCGGTCAGATCGGGCGTTTTTTACACAACCGTTTCACACCGTGGTGTGTACGCCGCAAACGGTTGGCGTTACAAGCATCCTGCATCTTCAAGCTGCACTTTCTCGGACAGTATCAACAGTCGGGGGTTCGACCAACCCGCCAGGCAAAAACACAAACGCCCCGTGAGAACGGGGCGTTTGCTGAAACCAGCCAGTGTTACTTGGCAGGCTCTTCGGCAGGGGCTTGCGCCTCCGGCTCGGCGCCTTGCAGCTGGGCCGGATCCTTGATGGCGATCAGTTCCAGGTCGAAGACCAGCACCGAGTTGGCCGGGATCAGCGGGCTTGGGCTTTGCGCGCCGTAGGCCAGTTCAGCCGGGATGAACAGCTTGTACTTCTCGCCGACGTGCATCAGTTGCAGGCCTTCGACCCAACCCGGGATCACGCCACTGACCGGCAGGTCGATCGGGCTGCCGCGCTCGACGGAGCTGTCGAACACCTTGCCATCGGTGAGCTTGCCTTCGTAGTGGACGGTGACCACGTCGGTCGGCTTGGGCTGCGGGCCGTCGGCCTTCTTGACCACTTCGTACTGCAGGCCCGAGGCGGTGGTGACCACGCCAGGCTTCTTGGCGTTTTCCTCAAGGAACTTCTTGCCGGCCGAGGCAGCTTCTTCGCTGGCCTTGGCCAGGCGCTCCTCAGCGCGTTTCTGCAGCGAGGTGAAGGCCTCTACCAGCTCTTCATCCTTGATGCGTTGCTCTTTCTTGCTGACGGCGTCTTCGATGCCGAGCGCGACTGCTTTCGAATCAAGGTCTTCCATGCCTTCCTGAGCCAGGCTCTTGCCCATGTTCAGGCCGATTCCGTAGGAGGCTTTCTGTGCCGGAGTCTTCAGCTCGGGGCTGCTGGCCTGTTGATCACAGCCAGCCAGTACCAGGCCAACCAGGGCAACCGCAGCCGCCAAACGATGCTGTTTCATGTGATTTCCTTGTTCATGCGCCATAAGGGCAATCAGGGTAGAAGCCGCGAGCTTATCAGGCGTCCCCAACCCATGGCTACCGGCATAAGAGCAGGAAAAGCCTGATTAGTTCCACCCCTGCCAGCCCTGCCCCACAGCCCTAATTAACGCAAAAGATAGTTCGTTACGCTTTGTATCGACCAAGATATACCATAACGCTATCATCTGCCGCTTTCAGGATACTGGCCCGGGCGCGGCCAGGCTATCTAGAACGGGCTTCAGGGATGCACAATGAGATGGGATGGCGCAGTAACCTTCGGTGATTACTGGCTGGGCTACACCGGCCAGACTGACCAGACCGCTGCCCATGCCCACGTTGCCATCCAGCTGTGCATCGGCTTGAGTCTGGACATCACGGTGGAGTTCGGCGAAGAGGTGGTCACTGCCCCAGGGGTATTGATCGGCCCCTCGGTCAACCACCGTTCGCTGCCCAACCCTGGCCGGGTCGCCTTCCTCTATTTCTATCCCGACGCACCACTGGGGCGTGCGCTGAAAGCCTTGCTCGACGAGAGCGGCAAGGCTGCGGTGAGCGCCGACATCGTCGATTGCGTGCGTCAGGCCGCCAACTTCCATGATGTGGTCGCCGCTCTGGAACTCAAGCTGGTCCCCCCGGAAAGCTTCGACCCACGCCTGTCCAACGCCCTGCACCTGCTGCGCGAAGACTGGGCCGGTATCGGCGCGGTGTCGCGCGCGGCCAGCGCGGTGGGCCTGTCCAGCCCGCGCCTGCGCTTCTTCGCCACCCGCCAGATGGGCGTGCCACTGTCGCAGTGGATCATCTGGCGCAAACTCGAACGTGCCTGCCACGCCCTCGCCCACGACGCCAGCCTCAGCGATGCCGCCATGGCCGGCGGCTTTGCTGACCAGGCTCACCTCACCCGCATGATGCGGCGCATGGTCGGCATGTCGCCGAGCCGCGTTGCAGCCGTGCTGCGCAATACAAGCGATTCATTCAAGAATCAGCAGTTCTAAATCGCCATCATCCCCTCCAGCCCGCGCCACCCGGGGTCTCCACCTCCAGGCGCAGGGCCGCTTGCCGGCCGCCGCCCGTGAGATACAGGCGCACAGGTCGGCTTTTTTAATCGTTCCGATCCTTGGCCCCCTTGCGGCTGCCAGGCAGACGGGCGCCATGGCACATGCCACTTCACCCACCTAGTAAGCAAGGAGTGCTAGCCCATGTCAGGACCCTCGCGGCTGACTGTTTTTCTCACCGGCGGTGCCGGCGTGCTGGGCGATACGTTGATCGACCAGTTGGCCGAGCGTTATCACCTGGTGTGCCTGACCCGCCGTAGCAGCATCAGCCACCCCGGGGTCGAGACCCTGCGCGGTGATATCTGCCAACCGCGCCTGGGCCTGTCCAGCGCGGACTACCTGGCGCTGACCAAGCGCGTCGACTGGGTCATCCACTGCGCAGCCATCACCCGCCTGGACGGCCACGCCGAAGCCGTGTTCTCGGTCAACTACCAAGGCACCGAGCAGGTGCTGGAGTTTGTCCGCGACGCCGACGTGCCGCTGTACCACGTCAGCACCGCCTTCACCCACCCCTGTGACTACCACCCCGGGGTAATGCCCTCGACGCCATACGAAGTGGTCAAGCGCCAGGCCGAAAGCCTGGTGCGTGAGGCCGGCGTACCGGTTTCGATCTTCCGCCCGTCGATCATCATCGGCGACAGCCACAGCGGCCACATGCCGACCCTGCAGGGCTTTCACCTGACCATGGGGCTGATGATGTCAGGCTACCTGCCGATCATCCCCTGCCCGGAAGACGGACGCGTGGATGTGATCGCCCGTGATGTCGCGGCAGCCGGCATTGCCAGCGCCCTGGACCAGCGCCTGATCGGTGACGACTACTTCCTTACCAACGGCCCGCAGGCGCTGGACATTCGCACCCTGCTCGACCTGATGTGCGCGCAAATGCAAGACCAGGGCAAGCCCTTCCAGCGCCCGCGCTGCATGAACCCGGATATCTACGAACGCCTGGTGCGTCCGGTGTTCCTGCCGGCCCTTGAAGAGAACATCCGCGCCGCCCTCGGCCGGGCGACCCAGCTGTGCCGCTACGCCAGCCTGCTGCAGCCGCTGCCCAGCTCGCTGGAGCAACTGCTGCCTGCCCGCCACCTGGCCTGCCGCTCGCCACGCCAGGAACTGGCCCTGACCCTGGCGCGGCTGTCGCCCAAGCTCTCGGCCATGCAACGCATGCTGAAGATTCCGGCAGCGGCCGAGCGCCGCGCCGAACCGGTCCTGGAGGCCTGACCGATGAACAGTTTCATCCCCCTGCCCCAAGGGCTTGATGCCGAACGTGTGCGCGCGCAGTACCGCGACCACGTCAACGCCGGCTATGCGCGCCTGGCGTCGATGATGAACCTGCCCATCGAGGTGAGTGGCGAAGGTGTCTACCTGTTCGACATGGACGGCAACCGCTACCTGGATGCCGGCGGCTACGGCGTGTTCCTGCTCGGGCATTCACACCCCCAGGTGGTCGAGCGGGTGAGCCGGCAGCTGCACAGCCACCCGATGGCCAGCAAGCTCATGCTCAACCCGTTCCAGGCCCAGGCTGCTGCGGCCCTGGCAGCGGTATGCCCACCCCCGCTGCAATACGTGTTCTTCTGCAACTCCGGCACCGAAGCCACCGAGGCGGCGTTGAAGCTGGCCTGGCTCAACGGCTGCCAGCGGGTGATCTCGACCCACGGTGGCTACCACGGCAAGACGCTCGGCGCGCTGGCTGTGACCGGCAGGGCGCTGTATCGCTCACCGTTCAGCGAGCGCCTGGGTGACAGCCACTTCATACCATTCGGTGATGCCGAGGCGCTGCGCCTGCAACTGCAGGCACAGCCTGAGCGAGCCTGCGTGATCCTCGAACCGGTACAGGCCGAAGCCGGGGTGATCGTACCCCCGGCCGGCTACCTGCAGCAGGTGCGCGCGCTGTGCGACCAATACGGTGCAGTACTGATTGCCGATGAAATCCAGTCAGGCATGGGCCGGACCGGGCGCTGGTGGGCTTGCGAGCATGAGGGCGTGGTACCCGACATTCTGCTGGTCGGCAAAAGCCTTTCCGGCGGTTGCGTGCCGGTCAGCGCCATGGTCTGCACCGCCGACATGCAGGCGCCGCTGAACCGCAACCCGCTGATGCACACCTCCACCTTCGGCGCCAACCCACTGGCCATGGCCGCGGTCATGGCCACCCTCGAAGTGATGCAACGCGAGCAACTGGTGGCGCGTGCCGAGGCCCTGGGGCAACGCCTGCAACTGGGCCTGCAGACGCTACTGCGCCAGCACCCCTGCGGCAGCCAGGTGCAGCTGCGCTGCGCCGGCCTGTTGCTGGGCCTGGAGTTCGCCGATGCGGGGC
>NZ_JABMCW010000394.1:0-4530 GCF_013179705.1 Pseudomonas sp. CM25
ATGTGCTGCCGACCAAAGGTGCAGCCCGTTACTCGGGAGGATTGTCGGTGCACAAGTTCCTCAAGACCTTGACCTGGCAACGCATGCCCCGCAGTGCAGTGCGCCAGATCGGCCAGGTGACGGCGCGCATCTCGCGCCTGGAGGGCATGGAGGCCCATGCGCGCACGGCCGATGACCGCCTGGCCAAGTACTTCCCGGGCGAAGGCTTCGATTGCGGTGAGCCGGTTACCCGCTGAAGCAATCGTCCCTGCTCATCTACCCATACCCGCTCGGGCGCTGGCCCGGGCGACAGGAGTGATGCATGAACCCGGCAGTACTGTTTGACCTGCAAGGCCGCACCGCGCTGGTGACCGGGGGCGGTAGCGGCATCGGCGCGCTGATGGCCCAGGCACTGGGGTCTGCGGGCGCCCGTGTGGTGTTGATGGCGCGTAGCGAAGCAGCCTTGCAGCAGCAGGTTGCGCACTTGCAACAGGCCGATATCCAAGCCAGTTACCGATGCTGCGACCTGACCTGCGTGGATGACCTGCAAGCGGCGGCGCGGTCACTCGGCACGGTGGACATCCTGGTCAATGCCGCTGGCGTCAATCGCCGTGAACCCTTCGAGCAGGTAAGCCCGCAGACCTGGGATGAGCAGTTGGCCCTGCACCTGAAAGCGCCGTTCTTCCTGGCACAGGCTCTGGCCCCAGGCATGGCCGACAGCGGTTGGGGGCGCATCATCAACATTGCGTCGCTGCAGTCCAGCCGCGCCTTCGCCGACAGTGCGCCATACGGCGCCGGTAAAGGCGGTATCGTCCAGCTTACCCGCGCTATCGCCCAACGTTGGTCGCGTCACGGCATCACCTGCAATGCCATCGGCCCGGGGTTCTTTCCTACCGCCTTGACGGCTCAGGTGTTCGCCGACCAGGCATTGGCCCAGCGCCATGCCGAACGCACATGCATCGGGCGCAACGGCAACCTCGAGGACCTGGTGGGTGCCACGCTGTTCTTTGCCAGCAATGCCAGCAGCTACGTCACCGGCCAGACGTTGATGGTCGATGGTGGCTACACCGCCAATTAACCAGGCCGCCCAGCAGGCGGCCACAACCGGTTCGACCGTGGAGATAGCAACAATGACTTCCACTGCGCCTGCCTCATCCAACCTGCGTCGTGCCACGATCTCGAGCGTGCTTGGCTCGGTGATCGAATGGTATGACTTCTTCCTGTATGGGGTCGTTGCCGGCCTGGTACTGAACAAGCTGTACTTTCCCGCCGACGACCCATTGATCTCGGTACTGTTGTCCTATGGCGTGTTCGCCGTGGGGTTTATCGCGCGGCCGGTCGGCGGCATTGTCTTCGGCCATTTTGGTGACACCTTGGGCCGCAAGAAAATGCTCATCATCACCCTGGCGTTGATGGGCGGTGCCACGGTCGTTATCGGCCTGATCCCGACCTACGATCAGGTCGGCGTGCTGGCGCCCATCCTGCTGCTGGTGTGCCGCATCCTGCAGGGCATCGGCCTGGGCGGGGAGTGGGGTGGTTCGGTGCTGATGACCTACGAGTCGGCGCCGCCGGCGCGCCGCGGGTTCTACGCCAGCCTGCCGCAGATCGGCATGTCGCTGGGCCTGGTCATTGCATCGGGGGTGATCGGCCTGCTGTCCTGGTTGCTCAGCGATGAGCAGTTCATGAGCTGGGGCTGGCGTTGCGCATTCCTGCTCAGTGGCGTGTTCGTGCTACTGGGCAGCTACATTCGCACCCACGTCAGTGAAACCCAGGACTTCAAGCAAACCCGCCCGCAGGCTGATGCCCCGGCCCGGCAGGCGCTGCCGATCCTGATCATGTTGCGGCGTTACCCGCGGATGATTTTCGCCTGCATGGGCGCGCGAATGATCGATGGGGTGTTCTTCAATGTGTTCGGGGTCTATTCGCTGAACTACCTGACGCAATCGCTGAACCTGCCGCGCACCAGTGCCTTGGTGGGGATCATGCTGAGCGCCTTGCTGATGAGTTGTTTCATTCCACTGTGGGGCCATGTGGCGGACCGTGTTGGCAAGGCGCGGGTGTATGGTGCCGGGGCCTTGCTGTCGGCCTTGTCGGTGTTCCCGGCGTTCTGGGTGATGCACAGCTTTTCCGGGCAACTGGCGCTGGTGTGGCTGGCGATCATCATCCCCTTCGGGATCTTCCATGCGGCCGTGTTCGGCACCATGTCGTCGTTGTTTTCGGAGTGCTTTGACGCCTCGGTGCGTTACACCGGCATTTCGTTCGTGTACCAGGTGGCCGGGGTTTTCGCGGGGGGCATGACACCCATCATCGCTGCATTGCTGACGGGCATGAACGCCGGCGATCCCTGGTTGCTGTGCAGTTACGTGCTTGGCATCGGCTTGCTCAGTGCCTGGTGCGCCCGCTGGATTGGCCGGCACCAGTCGCAGGGCATGACCGAGCCGGGTTACCAGCCTGCCCCGGCACGCTGAAGCGATGCAGGACCCCAACAACAAGGAGCAGCCATGAAAGCGCTTGTCTACACCCAACCGATGCAAATGCAGTTGCAGGAGCGGCCCTACCCGACGCTGCAGGCCGGGGAGGTAATCATCAAAGTGGCCGCTGCCGGTATCTGCGGTTCGGACCTGCACGCCTTCCACGGCCACGACCCGCGGCGCCAGCCGGGGCTGGTGCTGGGCCACGAACTGGCAGGCGTGGTAGTGGCAAGTGCCAGCCCGCGGCTGCAGGAGGGCCAGCGGGTTACCGCGAACCCGCTGATTACCTGCGGCAACTGCGAATATTGCCGTGCCGGGCGCGACAACCTGTGCGCCAACCGCAGCATGATCGGCATGAGCCGGCCGGGTGCCTTCGCCGAATTCCTGGCGATCCCGGCGGCGTCGGTGATCCCCATTCCCGACAGCCTGTCGATGGTGCAGGCGGCAATCACCGAGCCTGCGGCCACTGCCCTGCATGCCATCAACCTGTCATTGCGTGTGCTGGCGCGGCCACTGCCCGAGCTGCGTACCCTGGTCATCGGTGGCGGTGCGGTGGGGCTGCTGGCTGCCCTGCTGTTGCGCAGCTATGGCTGCCGACGGGTGAGCATGGCCGAGGTAAACCCACTGCGCCGCGAGTCTGCCCGCGAGCGTGCAGGCTGCGAGGTGTTCAACCCGCTGCAAGCGGATACCCCGGTCGACGCGTTCGACTACGTGATCGATGCGGTGGGGGCCAAAGCCACCCGTCACGCCGCGCTGCAGGCGATAAAGCCGGGCGGTGTGATCATGCACATTGGCTTGCAGGACTGGGCCAGCGAAATCGACATGCGCAAGCTGACGCTGGCCGAGGTGTCGCTGCTGGGTACCTACACCTACAGCATGGCCGACATGCATGCCACGGTACAGGCGCTGGAAGACGGGGCCTTCGGTGATCTGGGCTGGGTCGAGACGCGGCGCATGAGCGAGGGCGCGCAGGCCTTCGGCGACCTGCATGCGCAGCGCACGGCGTCGAGCAAGCTGGTGTTGTTGCCGGACGTCTGACAGGCAGCATGAGCCCGTCCCTGTGCGGTCGTTGCAGGCGCGGGCTTGTCGCGTGAATGGGGCGCAATGCACCCCAGGCTGGTGAGCTCAGGCGCACATTTGCAACGTATCCAGCAACGCCTGCGGCACTTCGATGAAGTCACTGTTGGCCTGCCGCTCGCGCATCCTCCGCTGCCCTGGCAAACGCACGCCAGGCTGCTCCAGCATGGCCGCGAACAACGCTTCGACATGGCTCAGGTAGCCCACCCCGAACCGTTGCGGGTCGATCAGCAACAACAGGTGAGCCACCCCCGGCGCGTCGCCTTGGGCATCGAAAAACGAGCTGGCCTGAAAACCGAAATGACTGCCTGTCAGGCCAGCCGTCAGCAACTCGACCATCAAGGCCAGCGCAGCACCCTTGGCATCGCCCATGGGCAGCATGCTGCCGGCCAGCGCAGCCGCCGGGTCGGTAGTGTCGTTCCCGGTCTGGTCGATGGCCCAACCGGCCGGGATCGACGTGCCGGCCTGCCTGGCCAGCATCACCTTGCCGCGGGCAACTTTCGACAGCGACAGGTCGATGACAACAGGTGCGTCGTCCAGGCGGGGCGAGGCGAAGGCGATGGGATTGGTGCCGAACAACGGTGTGCGCCCGCCCCAAGGCGCCATTGCCGCTGGCGCATTGCTCAGGGCGAGGGCCAGCAAGCCTTCGCGCGCGGCCCGTTCTACCGGTTGCCCGGCCACACCGAAATGGTGCGAGCGGCTGATGGCCAATGCCGCGATACCCAGCCGCCGTGCCGTGGCCATCGCCGGGCCGAGCCCGGCATCGATGGCCGCGAAGGCCAGGCCGAAGCCAGCGTCAACCCGCACCACCGCGCCTTCGACCGACATATCTGGCACGGCCTTGGCGTCGACTTTGCCAGTGGCCATCTGTTCAAGGTAGAACGGCAAGCGCGACAGGCCATGCGATGGCAGGCCTTCGCATTCGGCCTGCACCAGGGCATAGGCGCAGCTCTGCGCGCTGCTTTGCGGCATGCCGGCGCCGAGCAGGGCCTGCACCGCCAGA
>NZ_JABMCW010000395.1:0-4527 GCF_013179705.1 Pseudomonas sp. CM25
ATTTACCAGGAGTGAGGCGTTAGCCGAATGCCAGTCAGTCAAGGATGATGGGGCTGCTGTAGCCCATCGCCGGCAAGCCAGCTCCCACCCAGACCGCATCGAATTCAAGCCATGCGCCGTACTTGTGGGAGCGGGTTCACCCGCGAACACCGGCGCAGCCGGTGCCATGTACCACGGTGTACGGCTCGCAACGGATCCACCAAGCCGCCACCGGCCTCGGTCACCGCGCTCCTGGGCAGGAATTCAACTGGCCCAGCAAGACTGGCGAATGACGCTGCAGAAATTGCCGGGCCGGAATGCCGGGTCCTTGTCGGCGATCACATCCGCTTTCACATTGCCGAACGTGGTCTGCGGCTTATGACGAATACCGTTGTAGAACGCCTGGATGATCGCCTCCTTGAACTGCTCGCCACGCGGATGCGCCTGCACCACCGCATCCCGCGCGACGACACCCAGCCCTTCATGGTGCAACCCCAGCACATCGGTCTCCACCCCGGCGGTCACCAGCGCAATCAACGGATGCATATGCTCCGCAATGCCCGGCGTGGTATGCAACGCGATCGCTGTCCACACGCGCTCGACATCGCGCTCGTCCACGCCATGGCGCTGAAGGAAGTCGCGCGCCACATTCGCACCATCCACTTCAAAGCGGCAACAATCGCTGCTGTGCTGATGGATCAGGCCCATGTCATGGAACATGCAGCCTGCGTACAGCAGTTCGCTGTCGTAGCGCCGCCCCAGCCGCTGCCCGGCAAGGGCGGCGAAATAGAACACCCGGCTGGAGTGGTGGAACAGCAATGGGGAGGCCGTGTCACGGACGAGTTCGGTAATTTCCCGGGCCATGGCGCTGTCGGGCAGCTGGATACCGGCGATGGATGAGGACATGTTCGCTCCTGGTGGGTTGATGACAGGCTCAGTCTGAGGTTGAACACCAATGTCCTCAATTGACTTTAAGCGCCGGATCCTGCCATTGTCGATGGATTACGGACTTGCAGCGAAACGCCCGGAGTGATCATGCCCCCTATCACCATCGCCATCCTGGCCATGCCCGGCGTGCAACTGCTGGATGCCTGCGGCCCGCTCGACGTCTTCGCCGAGGCCAACCGCCAGGCCGGCCGCGATGTCTATCGCCTGCTGTTGCTGGCTTGCGAACCGGGGCCGCTGGTGAGCTCGTCCGGGACGCGCCTGGTCGCCGACGGCTGGATCGGCGAAGACCTGCAGGCCATCGACACACTACTGGTTGCCGGCACGCCGCAAGCTGCCGACCAATACTTGCGCCCCGGCATTCTCGACTGGCTGCGCCACCGCGCAAGCGCTTGCCGCCGCTACGGCTCGGTGTGCACGGGGGCATTTGCCCTGGCGGCTGCGGGGTTGCTGGACGACAGGCGCGTCACTACCCACTGGGCCGTAGCCCAGCCGCTGGCCGAGCGCTACCCGCGAGTGCAGGTGGATGCCGATGCCATCCAGGTGCATGACGGCAAACTGCGTACTGCTGCCGGGGTGACCGCCGGGCTGGACCTGGCACTGGCCTTGGTCGAAGAGGACCTTGGGCGGGACATTGCCAAGCAGGTGGCTGGGCACCTGGTGATGTACTTCAAGCGGCCGGGCGGGCAGTTGCAGTTCAGCCGACAAGGCGCGACCTCACCGGTTGGGCGTTCGGCTTTGCAGGGCCTGCAGCGTTACGTGGCTGCCAACCCGGCGCTGGACCATGGGGTGGCCAGCCTGGCTGCGCGGGTCGGGCTGAGCCCAAGGCATTTTGCGCGGGTGTTTCAGAGCGACGTGGGCATGACGCCGGCGGCCTGGGTGGAGCTGGCACGGGTGAATGCGGCGCGGATACGGCTGGAGGCTGGGCGGGAGGCGCCCAAGCAGGTGGCGGCGTTGTGCGGGTTTGCCAATGCGGATACGTTGCGGCGGGCATTTGTGAAACACATGGGGGTGACGCCGGCGGAATATCGCAAGCGTAATGGTGGTGCCGCTGGATAGCAGTGGATGGCCCGCGAAGGAATAACGGGCCATGGGAGGCTGCCGTCAATTGAGCAACCAGGGCCGCTTTGCGGCCCATCGCCGGCAAGCCAGGCTCCCACAAGTGCGGCGCATGGCTTGAAAGGGATGCGGTCTGGGTGGGAGCTGGCTTGTCGTGGCGACGAACCGCGGCGATGGGCTGCGCAGCAGCCCCATTAGCCTTGACTGACTGGCATCCGGCCATGGGATACAGTCTACTTAGCCACAAACCTCTCAATCTATCTGTGCGGGGAACCCCATGAGCCTGATCCCGGGTCTGACTGGCAAAGCCAGTGTGCTGGTGTGCGGCGCAAGCCGTGGCATAGGCCTGGCGCTGTGCGAAGCATTGCTGGCGCGAGACGACGTGGGCAGGCTGTGGGCAGTGGCCCGGCATGCCCGCACCGCCCCCGCACTCGTGGCACTGGCCAGCGAACATGGCGAGCGGCTGGCGCTGATAGATTGCAACGCACTGGACGAAGCGGCACTTGCGAGGCTTGCCACCGAAACAGGCACCACCTGCCCGCACCTTCACCTGGTCGTCAGCACCCTCGGCATACTGCATCAGGACGGCGCCAAGGCTGAAAAGTCGCTGGCGCAACTGGAGCTATCCGGCCTGCAGGCCAGCTTTGCCACCAACGCATTCGCGCCGATCCTGCTGCTCAAACACCTGCTGCCGTTGCTACGCAAACAGCCCGCCACGTTTGTGGCGCTTTCGGCCAGAGTGGGTTCGATCAGCGACAATCGTCTGGGTGGCTGGTACAGCTACCGCGCAAGCAAGGCAGCGCTCAACCAGCTGCTGCACACGGCGAGTATCGAATTGAAGCGCTTGAACCCTGCAGCCACGGTGCTGGCGTTGCATCCGGGCACTACCGATACCGAGCTGTCCAAGCCCTTTCAAGCCAACGTGCCGGAAGGAAAGCTGTTTGAGCCAGCGTTTGCTGCACAATGTGTGATCGAGCAGGTGGGGCGGTTTGGGCCGGCGGACAGTGGCAGCTTCCGGGGCTGGGATGGCGAGCGTATCGCCTGGTGAATGCGCTCGCGCCGGGTGCACTGTTGCAGCCCGGCCGAGACAGTGCGTTCCATCGCGGGGTCAACTCAACGAGGGCGGCCGCCCTGATGGCCGCCAAAGCCAACGCCACCGCCACCGTCGTGGCCACCACCATGACCACCGCCCGGCTGCCAGCCGTTGGCCGGTCAGGCAGGCGGATTCCAGAGTGGAGGTGTGATGGCCCGCGGAAACTTTGCGTATCTTTACAGTCGGCGTGCGCCACCGCTGCTACAGACAGTCAGGCCCACCTTGACCTGTTCCAACCCGCCGCCGCATGCTTGAACGCTTCCACCCACGCTCAAGGAACGATCGCATGCAGCTGGAAACTCTCGCCATCCACGCGGGCTTCAGCCCCGACCCGACCACCCGGGCGGTGGCCGTGCCGATCTACCAGACGACCTCCTTCGCATTCGACGGCACCCAGCATGGCGCCGCTTCATTCTGCAAAGCTGGATAGCCCTGCAATGACCTTGTTCTACCTGAAACTCATCGTCACGCCCGTGCTGATGTGGGCCATCTCCCTCGCCTCGCGGCGCTGGGGTGGCCTGCTGGGCGGGCTACTGTCCGGGCTGCCCATCACCTCGGCGCTGGTGATGACCTTCCTGTGCCTTGAACAGGGCACGGCCTTCGGCATGGGCGCCATACCCGGCGCGCTGGGCGGCCTGGCGGCGGTGCAGGCGACCTACGCCTTCTACCTGCTGGCCACGCGCCGGCTGGGCATCGCCACGGCCGTGCTGCTGGCGATGCTGTTCTATGGGCTGGCCGCCTATGCGTTTACCCATTGGGGCAATCTGTACCTGTCGATTGCCGTGGCGCTGTTGCTGATCGGCGTGCTGATACGCGCCAGCGGACGCGAGCCCAGGCCGGACACATTGGCCCGCCCTCGGCATCGGTACTGGGAGATCCCCCTGCGCATGGTTTCGGCCACCGCGCTGCTGATGGCGACTACCGGCCTGGCCAGCTGGCTGGGCCCGGCAACCAGCGGGATGCTGGCGCCGATCCCGGTGATCGCCTGGCCGCTGGTGGTGTTCGCCCATGTACAAAGCGGCCGAGCGGGGATGGCGGCAATGGTGCGTGGCAATGCGATCGGGGCGGTAGGGGTGATCGCGTTTTACCTGGTGCTGGCAGGGTTGCTGGAAACATGGGGCATCGCCGTCACCATCAGCCTGGCGATGGTATGTGCCGTGGGGCTGACGGTCGGGCTTGCCACTGCGTTGCGACGGGCCTGACAGGCTGACGTAAGCCTTCCACAAAAGGGAGTTCAGCACATGGAGTACCAGCTCCGGATGGCGAGACCTGATGAGGCCCCGGGAATAAGTCGGCGGGCTGGTCCCCTCTTCGCTGACCGCGCAAGGCTTCTACGCAAGGCTGGGGTATTTCAAAGTGCGCGATCAATGGGGATGAACACACGGTCATCATGGATGAAATCACTGACCGGCCCCTGATGGCAAGGGCGTGGGCGCCGCCGCTCGGACAGC
>NZ_JABMCW010000396.1:0-4521 GCF_013179705.1 Pseudomonas sp. CM25
GGCTTACGAACGCATCAGCAAGCCAGATTCGGTGGTCGTCGACCTCAGCGACGCCACCTACATCGACAGTTCCGCACTCGGCATGCTGCTGATGCTGCGCGACCATGTGGGCGGCGATGACTCGGATGTGCGTGTGGTGCATACCAACTCCGACGTGCGCAAGATCCTCGCCATTTCCAATTTCGAAAAACTCTTCGATATCAGTTGAGCGCCGACATGCCGGCCGAACAGGCGTTGACCGTGCTGGTTGCCGAAGACGGTGCCGCCGACCGCCTGCTGCTGGCGCAGATCGTTCGCCGTCAGGGCCATCAGGTACTTACCGCAGAAAACGGCGAGCAGGCAGTGGCGCTGTTCGTCGAACGGCGCCCGCAGCTGGTGCTGCTTGATGCGCTGATGCCGGTGATGGACGGCTTCGAGGCAGCGCGGCAGATCAAGGCCCTGGCTGGCGAGGCGCTGGTGCCGATCATTTTCCTGACCTCGCTCAATGAAGAGGAGGGCCTGGTGCGCTGCCTGGAGGCGGGCGGTGATGACTTCATGGCCAAGCCCTACAGTGCGGTGATCCTCGGCGCCAAGATCCGCGCCATGGACCGCCTGCGCCGGTTGCAGGCCACCGTGCTGCAGCAGCGCGACCAGATTACCCGGCACCATCACCACCTGCTCAACGAGCAGCGTGTGGCGAAGGCGGTGTTTGACAAGGTGGCCCACTCCGGCTGCCTGTCTGCGCCGAACATCCGCTACCTGCAATCACCTTTTGCGCTGTTCAACGGTGACCTCATGCTGGCGGCTTTCACCCCGGCCGGCGAAATGCGTGTGCTGCTCGGGGATTTCACCGGCCACGGCCTGCCTGCGGCGGTGGGCGCCATGCCGCTGGCCGAGGTGTTCTACGGCATGACCGCCAAGGGCTACGGCATGGCGCAGATGCTCCGCGAGATGAACGCCAAGCTCAAGCGCATCCTGCCGGTCGACATGTTTTGTTGTGCAGTGCTCCTCAACCTCAGCATGCAGCGCGGTACGGTAGAGGTGTGGAACGGCGGCATGCCCGATGGCTATCGCCTGTCGGCGAGCGGCGAGGTGTTGTCGGCGTTGAGTTCGCGGCATCTGCCACTGGGCATTCTGGCGGCCGAGCGCTTCGATGACAGCACCGAGGTACTGCCGCTGGCGCCCGGTGAGCGCCTGCTGTTGCTATCGGACGGCGTGCTCGATACCGCCGACAACGATGACCGCCTGTTCGGCGTGCAGCGGCTGCGTGCGGTGCTTGCCGACAACCGTGACCCGGCGCAGCTGTTCGACCAACTGATGCAGGCCCTGGGGGACTTTGGCGGGCATCCGCGCGACGACATCAGCTTGTGCGACATCCGCATGTTCAGCGCCGATGAGCGGGTGCCGGCGCCGACGATTTACGCTGACAGTGGTCGCTCCAGCCCGCTTGACTGGTCACTGGGCTTCGAAGTGCGTGGCGAGAGCCTGAAGCGCTTCAACCCGGTGCCGTACCTGGTGCAGTTGCTGCAGGAAATCCACGGGTTGCGCGCCCGTACCGGTAGCTTGCACAGCGTGCTCAGCGAGCTGTACGCCAACGCCCTCGAGCATGGCGTGCTGGGCCTGGACTCGCAACTCAAGCGCGATGTGCAGGGTTTTACCGACTACTATCAGGAGCGCGCCCGGCGGCTGGGGTCGCTGACCGATGGTTTTGTACGCATTGATTTCAAGGTTGAACCGCATGCCGATGGCGGGCGTCTGATGATTCAGGTTCGCGACAGTGGAGCGGGGTTCGATGTGCAGCGGGTGCTTTCCCGGCCTTCGCAGGAGCACGGTCTGAGCGGTCGTGGCCTGCACCTGGTACGGCGGCTGGCCAGCCACGCGCGCTGGAGTGAGGGCGGGCGCTGTGCGCACGTCGAGTTCGTATGGTGAGCCACAGGCAGGCTCAGGCATAATCTGGCTTGATCAAGGAGTGAACAAGTGACTGACATGCATATCGACCAAAAGGTGCTCAGCGACCTGCGTGATGTCATGGAAGAGGGCTACCTGCAGCTGGTGCAGACGTTCCTCGAAGATTCCGAGCGGCGCCTTGCGCAGCTGCACGCTGCCAAGAGTGCCGAGGAGCTTGGCATCGCCGCGCACAGTTTCAAGGGCAGCAGCAGCAACATGGGTGCGGTGGCGCTGGCCGCGCTGTGCCAGCTGCTGGAAGACCGTGCCCGGCAGCCGCCGCTGTATGGCATCGAGGACCTTGTCAATCGCATCGACCAGGAATTTCTGGAGGTGCAGCGCTTCTACCAGGACGAGCACCAGCGCATTTCTGCGGGCTGAGACTCGACTTGGCGCGAGTCTTGCCTGTCTCTGGCCGGATGATCTTTTTGTTTCTGGCGCGGAGACCGCTCGATGCCTGTCGCACCCAACCCTTTGTTGCAAGCCAACGCCATCGCCAATTCCTCGCGTGCTGCCTCCGCGCAGATGGACAAACCGCTGCAGGCGCTGGGCGACAAGGGCGACGGCTTCGGCCAGGTGATGGCCAGGCAGGGGCGCGACAAGGTCGGCCGCCAGGACGACAAGGTCGCCCAGGCCAAGCCCAAGGACAAGCCCGAGGTTGCACAGGGCGGCAAGAAAGACCCCGCCGACAAAACCGCGGTTGCCGATGACGGCAACAAGTTGCCAGCAGACGACCAGGCCGATACCGGGCTGCGCGATGCCAGCCTGGTGGCCGGCCAGGTAACCGACGCACAGCCAGGCAGCCACCTGATCCAGGCCCAGGCCGAGGCGGTGGCGCCTGTGTTGCAGGCCGCTACGGCGCAGGCCTCTGCCGCGCAACCCGAGGAGGCGGCTGCCGAGGAAGCATTCGACCCGGACGCCGATCCCCTGGCCAATTTGCCTACACTGCGCTTGGCTCTGGAGCACAGTGCCCAGGCCAAGGGGGGCACTTCTGCGCATGCTCTGGACCCGTCACAGGCTCAGGGTGAAGAAGGGCGGGCAGCCGTCAATACCTTGGCGAATCTGGTCGAAGGCGGCGAAGGCGAATCCACTGAATCGGGTGACAAGGCCTTCGGTGCCTTGCTCGAAGATGGCCTGAAGGACACCAAGAGCGCCAGCAGCGATACCCGTGTCGACGATTTCGCCAACCGCCTGGCCAGCCTGACCCAGGCTGCCACGGCCAAGACCGCCAATGCCGTGCCGGCCAGCGCCAGCCCGTTGCACCAGCCATTGCCGATGAACCAGAACGCGTGGGCCGAAGGCTTGGTCAACCGGGTCATGTACCTGTCCAGCCAGAACCTCAAGTCGGCGGATATCCAGCTGGAGCCGGCAGAGCTGGGCCGCCTGGACATTCGCGTCAATGTAGCGGCGGACCAGGCCACCCAGGTCACCTTCATCAGCGGCCACGCTGGCGTGCGTGACGCTCTCGACAGCCAGGTGCACCGCTTGCGCGAGCTGTTTGCCCAGCAGGGGCTGGCGCAGCCGGATGTGAATGTGGCTGACCAGTCGCGCGGGCAGCAACAGCAGCAGGGGCAGGCGCAGGGTAGCAACCTGTCGGGGGTGGCGGCGCGGCAGGCGGAGCAGGGTCGTGAGGTTGTCGACAGCGCCCGGCCTGTGGAACAGCAGGTGGTTGTGGGTGACAGTGCGGTCGATTATTACGCCTGATGTTTACATGGGCGGGCCCTATCGCCGGCAAGCCAGCCCCTACAGGTACTGCACAAGGCTCAAGACCTGCGGGGAGCCTGTGGGAGCTGGCTTGCCAACGATAGGGCCGAGCCTGCTTCCCCAGGTACTGCACAAAGTTCATGGCCTACGGAGATCCTGTAGGAGCTGGCTTGCCGGCGATAGGGCCGAGCCTGCTCACGCGCAATTGGTCCACCTCTGCTAAATCTGGCATAACACTTGCTCAAGCCAAGCCATTCTCCCTTGAACTCCCAATGGACGACGGATTATTGGCATGGCGAAAAGCGAAGCAGTCAAAGACCCCGCCACTAAAGGCAAACTCAAGCTGATCCTGCTGGCCGTCGTGGGCCTTTTGCTGGCGATCGGGCTTTCGGTGGGCGCTACCTGGTTCTTCATGCACAAGAGCGAGCCGGCCCCGGCCGCCGAAACTGCAGCCAGCAACGTCAAGCCTGTGGCCATCTACGAAGCCCTGACCCCGGCCTTCGTGGTCAATTTCAACCAGAACGGCCGGCAGCGCTACATGCAGCTCAGCGTCACCCTGCAGGCGCGTAACCAGGCCGACATGGACGCCCTCAAGGTGCACATGCCGGTGATCCGCAACAACCTGGTGATGATGTTCTCCGGCCAAGGCTTCGACACCCTTGCCGCCAGCCCGGTCGGGCAGGAGATGCTGCGCCAGAAGGCCACTGCCGTGGTTCAGGAAGTGGCGCAGAAGGAAGTCGGCAAACCGGTCATCGACCAGTTGCTGTTCACCAATTTCGTATTGCAGTAGGAGTCCGCAATGGCCGTACAGGACCTGCTGTCCCAGGATGAAATCGATGCCCTGTTGCACGGCGTCGACGACGGGCTGGTGCAGACCGAAAGTGCATCGGAACC
>NZ_JABMCW010000397.1:0-4520 GCF_013179705.1 Pseudomonas sp. CM25
TACTCGGGGACGATCAAGCCGATCTTGGCGTCCTTGAAGTTGGGGCCGTAGTCGACCACGTTGTCCTTGTTCTTGGTCCAGTACTCGCCGTGAGTCACCGGCAACCAGGCCGACAACATGGCATCGAGCTTGCCGGTCGCCACGCCCTGCCACATGATGCCCGTGGCCACGGCCTGCAGCTTCACGTCGTAGCCGAGCTTCTGCTTGATCACTTCGGCGGCCACGTTGGTGGTCGCCACGCTGTCGGCCCAACCATCCACGTAACCGATGCTTACTTCCTTGGCCATTGCCTGTGCACCGCTCATGGCCAATACCAGGGCGGTTCCCACGCCCAGGACACGTCGCATTCTTCTCAAAGCTGCCATCAAAGCATCCCCTCGTCAGGTCTTGGAGATTGCATCATCTGCCTGTCACACCAGTCGACCTGATCCGCCTGCGACCTGTACCCGCCTCATATGCGACAGCACTGTGCCATTAGCGCCATCTGCCTACACCGACCTGCGCGATCCTTGCATGCCAAAGTCTTGGCGCCGGGCTACTATCTACCCTTTTGTGCCTGACGATGGACCGCCCGATGCCCCGTTCTGCTCGCCTGCTGCTGCCGTTGTACCTGCTTGCCTGCCTGCTGGCCCTGCTTGGCCTCGCAGGCCTCTGGTACGGGCTTGGCAAGCCGGTGCACCTGGCCGATGCGGCCAGCCCCACGCACAAGTTGCAATGCGCTTCGTACACACCGTTCGACAAGGACCAGTCGCCCTACGACCAGCCGTTTCACCTGCGCCCGGAGCGGATGGATGCCGACCTGGCGTTGCTGGCTGAACGGTTCCAGTGCATCCGTACCTATTCGCAAACCGGCCTCGAAGCGCTCCCGGCGCTGGCGCGCAAGCATGGCCTGAAGGTGATGCTCGGGGCCTGGGTCAATGCCCACGCGGCGGACACGGCCAAGGAAATCGACCTGCTGATCGCCGCTGCCAACGCCAACCCCGACGTGGTCACTGCCGTGATCGTCGGCAACGAGACGCTGCTGCGCAAGGAAGTTACCGGCGCTCACCTAGCCAAGCTGATCGCCAAGGTGAAAAGCCAGGTGCAGGTACCGGTTACCTATGCCGATGTGTGGGAGTTCTGGCTGCAGCATCCGCAGGTGGCACCTGCGGTCGACTTCCTCACGATCCACCTGCTGCCTTACTGGGAAGACGACCCACGCGGCATCGACGATGCCCTGGCCCACGTGGCCGATGTGCGCCGGGTGTTCGGCACGCGCTTCGCGCCCAAGGATATCGTGATCGGCGAAACTGGCTGGCCCAGCGAAGGCCGGCAGCGCGAAACCGCAGTGCCCAGCCGGGTCAACGAAGCGCGCTTCATTCGCGGCTTCGTTGCGATGGCGGAAAGCAACGGCTGGCATTACAACCTGATCGAGGCCTTCGACCAGCCCTGGAAGCGTGCCAACGAGGGCGCGGTGGGCGGTTATTGGGGGCTGTACGATGCCAACCGGCAGGACAAGGGCGTGCTCGAAGGGCCGGTCAGCAACCTGCCCTACTGGCCGCAATGGTTGCTGGCCAGTGCGCTGCTGATGGCGGCCATGCTGCTACTCGCCGGGCGCCCCGCCACAGTGCAGGCTGCCGTGCTGCTGCCGCTGCTGGCCGCGTTTGGTGCGGGCTGCCTGGGATTATGGGGCGAGTTGATGCGCACCCATGCGCGGTTTGCCGGGGAATGGCTGTGGGCGGTAGTGCTGGCGGGGCTGAACCTGCTGGTGCTGGCCCATGGGGTGCTTGCCTTGGCACAGCGGACGGGCTGGCGCGAGCGTCTGTACGCCTGGCTGCAGGCGCAGGCCGGCTGGTTGCTGCTGGCGGCGGGTTTTGCGGCGGCGGTGAGCATGCTGGCGATGGTGTTCGACCCGCGCTACCGCAGCTTCCCCAGCGCGGCGCTGGCGTTACCGGCAGTGGTCTACGTGCTGCGGCCGGTGCGCGCGCGACGGGCGGAGGTGGCGTTGCTGGCGTTCATCGTCGGTGCTGGGGTGGCGCCGCAGTTGTTCGTTGAAGGGCTGGAGAACCAGCAGGCCTGGGCCTGGGCACTGGTGAGTGTGCTGATGACGGCAGCCTTGTGGCGCAGCCTGCGGTTGCGCCACGCCTGATTACCAGGCTGGGTTCTGGGCAAACACGGCGCCTGGTGGGAGCGGGTTCACCCGCGAATGCGGTGGCGGAGACAACGGTGAATGCCCAAGGATAGTGGCCGGCAGGTCCGGCCTCTTCGCGGGTAAATCGGATCGCCGCACCGCCGCTCCCACAGGGATCACGCACGCTTTTTAAATCTTGCGCAAGACAGTTGCGCCCACAGTCGTAGTTGCAGCAGCTTAGCGAGAGGGCTGCCTGACCAACCGCAACCCCGCCAGTACCAGCGCAAACACGGCAATGCTGGCGGTATACAGCACCAGCGCCGGCACCGCGAACACCAGGGCCAGCACCGCCAACCACCAACCGGCGCGGCCGGCGACCACCTGCGCCAGCAGCGCCAGCCCCAGCCCGCCCCAGGCCATCACCTGGTGATGGATGCCCAACCCCAGCAACGAACGCACCTCGCACTGCCAGTACATCGCTGGCGCGGTGCACAGCCCCACCCACTGGCCGTCCTCCATCAGCCCGTAGCGCACGCCATAACTGGCCGCGAGCCACAGCCCCAGAAACAGCACGAGCAATGCAGCGGGCAGCGAACGAGACATCCTGTTTTTTCCCATAGCGGTAATCGAAAGTATCCATGATCACTCAAGCCCGGTTCTAAGGCAAAATCATGGCTCTGCAGCTATGTTGCAGATAACAAGCACACCAAAGGCAGGCGCACCTGGCAACTTTGCCCGGTAGGATGTGGTCCTAGCCTGCACACTGCTCGACCTTGCGTTCTTTTGGGGGAATACATGCATCTATCTTTGCGCCTCGCTGCCCTGCTCGGCGGCCTGCTCATGGCTGTGGCCGCTTCAGCGCGAGATATCGACGCCGCAAGCTATGGCTACCCCTTGACCAACCCGTTCGAGGCGACCATCGCCACCACCCCGCCGGACCAGCGCCCCACCCTGCCCAGCGACGACGAAATCAACCAGTCCGACTACAGCCTCACCTTGCGCCCCGAGCGTGAGTTCACCCTGCCCGACAACTTCTGGGCGGTGAAAAAGCTCAAGTATCGCCTGGCCCGCCAGGACCACGAGGCGCCCCTGATCTTCATCATCGCCGGTACCGGCGCCCCGTACAGCAGCAGCATCAACGAATACCTGAAAAAGCTGTTCTACCAGGGCGGCTTCCATGTGGTGCAACTGTCGTCGCCCACCAGCTACGACTTCATGAGCGCCGCCTCACGCTTCGCCACCCCCGGTATCAGCCAGGAAGACGCCGAAGACATGTACCGGGTGATGCAGGCCGTACGCGCCCAGCACCCGCGCCTGCCCGTCAAAGATTTCTATCTCACCGGCTACAGCCTGGGGGCACTCGATGCCGCCTTTGTCAGCCACCTGGACGAAACCCGCCGCAGCTTCAACTTCAAGCGCGTGCTGCTGCTGAACCCGCCGGTGAACCTTTACACCTCCATCAACAACCTCGACAAACTGGTGCAAACCCAGGTCAAGGGCATCGACCGCAGCACCACGTTCTACGAACTGATGCTGACCAAGTTGACGCGCTACTTCCAGGACAAGGGTTATATCGATCTGAATGAAGCGCTGCTGTACGACTTCCAGCAGTCGAAACAGCACCTGTCCAACGAGCAGATGGCGATGCTGATTGGCACCTCGTTCCGCTTCTCGGCGGCCGACATTGCCTTCACCTCCGACTTGATCAACCGCCGCGGCCTGATCATTCCGCCGAAGTTCCCGATCACCGAGGGCAGCAGCCTCACGCCGTTCTTCAAGCGCGCCCTGCAGTGCGACTTCGACTGCTACATGACCGAGCAGGTCATCCCCATGTGGCGCGCCCGCACCGACGGCAACAGCATCCTGCAGTTGGTCAACCAGGTCAGCCTGTATGCCCTGGAAGACTACCTGCGCAGCAGCGACAAGATCGCCGTGATGCACAACGCCGACGATGTCATCCTCGGCCCGGGCGACATCGGCTTCCTGCGCAAGGTGTTCGGTGACCGGCTGACCCTTTACCCCCATGGCGGCCATTGCGGCAACCTCAACTACCGCGTCAACAGTGACGCCATGCTGGAGTTCTTCCGTGGTTAACAAACTCCTCTTCGCCACTGCCCTGCTCGTCGCCGGCCACGCGCTGGCGGCCGAAACCGCGCCCCGCGCCAGCGTGGTCGAGGGCGACCCGCAGGTGATGGGTACAGCGCCTCTGGTGCCGGAAGCCGACGGCTTCATCGACCCGCTGCGTGAGCTGAAATTCAACCCGGGGCTGGACCAGCGCGAGTTCGAGCGCTCCACCCTGGAGGCGCTGAACGTGTACGACCCGCTGGAGTCGATCAACCGTCGCGTCTACCACTTCAACTACCGTCTGGATCAGTGGGTGCTGCTGCCGCTGGTGAGCGGGTACCAGTAC
>NZ_JABMCW010000398.1:0-4510 GCF_013179705.1 Pseudomonas sp. CM25
GGGGTCGCGCAACTTGACCGTGCTCGGATCAGGCACCGGCAGGTCCATCGCGCGCCCGGCCAGCTCACCGTAGGGAATTGAGCGGCCAGTCGTGGTATGTACTACGTTACCCGGCGTGGTGGACAGCTGTTCGACCGGTACGCCGAGCTGTTCGGCGCCTGCCTGCAGCAGCATGGCACGGGCCAAAGCGCCCAGGCGGCGCATGGTCGGGTAGCTCATGCGCACCGACATGCTGCCACCGGTAATACGCATGCCGTTTTCCATCACCACATAGGCTTCGCCGGGTGGCGCGCTGTCCACCACGAAGTTGGCAGGGTCGACATCCAGCTCTTCGCCGACGATCTGCGCCATGGCGGTAAAAGGCCCCTGGCCGCCTTCCATGAACGGGCTGAGCAGGCGCACCGTACCGTCCGGGCGGATCTCCAGAAACGCCGGCACCTGGGTGCCGCGTTGCGCGCTTGCTGTGGCCGCCGCTTGCACCCGGGCCGTGCCCATGGGCAGGCCGAAGCCAAGTACCAAGGCGCCGACCGCAGTGCCGGCGATAAAGCGCCGGCGTGACAGATTGACTGTTTCGCCAAGCTGCAGTTTGAGCAGTTCGGCGGGGGTATCGGCTGGGGTGTTCATCAGGCTGTTTCCCCCTGAGCCAGGTCATGCACGGCGACATGGATAGCGTTATAGGTGCCGCAGCGGCACAGGTTGACCATCGCCGCTTCGATCTGCGCGTCACTGGGTTTGGGGGTGTGCTTGAGCAGCGCCGTGGCCGCCATCACCTGGCCAGACTGGCAGTAGCCGCACTGGGCCACCTGGTGCTCGACCCAGGCGGCGACCACGCGCTTGCCGACCGCATCGGCCTCGATCGCTTCGATGGTGGTGACCTCGCGCCCGACCACTCCGGCCACCGGGGTAACGCAGGCGCGCACCACATTGCCGTCCACCAGCACCGAGCAGGCGCCGCACTGGGCCAGGCCGCAGCCATACTTGGTGCCGGTCAGGCCCAGGTCATCGCGAATTACCCACAACAAGGGCGTGTCGGCGTCCGCCTCGACCTGATAGGTCTTCTGGTTGATGCGTAGTTCCATGGTTCACCTGCCATTCACGGTTGCTGTCGCTGTGTTTTTTGCCTGGGGAATACGTTGTTCTCCAGTGCAGAAACGCTAGCACACCTCTACGACCGCGCGTCCCTTGACCGGGCGGCGGCAGAGGATCGGGCAAGCAATCCGGTGAAATGCGCAAGCCTGCGGCCGCGCTGCGTTCAGATGCGGGGAGGACTTCCTGCGTGAAAACCCGGATAATGCCGGCCAATTTCGTTTTGCACGCTTAAATCACGGTAAACCCGCATGGAAATCAAGGTCAATTTTCTCGACAATCTCCGTCTAGAAGCCAAGTTCGACGACTTCACGGTGATCGCCGACCAGCCGATCCGTTACAAGGGCGATGGTTCGGCCCCAGGCCCGTTCGACTACTTCCTGGCGTCCTCGGCCTTGTGCGCGGCTTACTTCGTCAAGTTGTACTGCCAGACCCGCGACATCCCCACCGAAAACATCCGCCTGTCGCAGAACAACATCGTCGACCCGGAAAACCGCTACAACCAGATTTTCAAGATCCAGGTGGAGCTGCCCGAGGACATTTCCGAGAAGGACCGCCAGGGCATCCTGCGCTCCATCGACCGCTGCACGGTCAAGAAGGTGGTGCAGACCGGCCCGGAATTCGTCATCGAAGTGGTCGACAACCTCGATGCCGATGCCCAGGGGCTGCTGATGCCGGTGTCGGACACCAGCACCTACATTCCCGGCAAGGACCTGCCGCTGGAGCAGACCATCGCCAACATGTCCGCCATTCTCGCCGGGCTGGGCATGAAGATCGAGATCGCTTCGTGGCGCAATATCGTGCCTAACGTGTGGTCGCTGCATGTACGCGATGCGCAGTCGCCGATGTGCTTCACCAACGGCAAAGGCTCGACCAAAGAGGCCGCGCTGGCCTCGGCGTTGGGCGAATTCATCGAGCGCCTGAACTGCAACTTCTTCTACAACGACCAGTTTTGGGGCGAAGACCTGGCCAACGCGTCGTTCGTGCATTACCCGAACGAGCAGTGGTTCATGCCTGGCCCACGCGATGCGCTGCCGGCCGAAATCCTCGATGCGCACTGCCTCGAGGTCTATAACCCGGATGGCGAGCTGCGTGGCTCGCACCTGTACGACACCAACTCGGGCAACAAGGCGCGCGGCATCTGCTCGCTGCCGTTCGTGCGCCAGTCCGACCAGCAGGTGGTGTACTTCCCGTCCAACCTTATCGAAAACCTGTTCCTCAGCAACGGCATGAGCGCCGGCAACACCCTGGCCGAGGCGCAGGTGCAGTGCTTGTCGGAAATCTTCGAGCGCGCGGTCAAACGCGAAATCCTTGAAGGCGAGCTGTGCCTGCCGGACGTACCGCAGGAGGTGCTGGCCAAGTACCCGGCCATCGTCGCCGGTATCCAGGGGCTGGAAGAGCAGGGGTTCCCGGTGCTGGTGAAAGATGCCTCGCTGGGCGGTGAGTTCCCGGTCATGTGCGTGACCCTGATGAACCCGCGTACCGGCGGCGTGTTCGCCTCGTTCGGCGCCCACCCTAGCCTTGAAGTGGCGCTGGAGCGCAGCCTTACCGAACTGCTGCAGGGCCGCAGCTTCGAGGGCCTGAACGACCTGCCGCAGCCCACCTTCGAAAGCCACGCGCTGACCGAGCCGAACAACTTCGTCGAGCACTTCATCGATTCCAGCGGTGTGGTGTCGTGGCGCTTCTTCAGTGCCAAGGCCGACTTCGAATTCGTGGAGTGGGACTTCTCCGGCCACGGTGAGGATTCCAACCTCCAGGAAGCCGCCACCCTGTTTGGTATCCTCGAAGCGCTGGACAAGGAAGTGTACATGGCGGTGTATGACAACCTTGGCGCCACCGCGTGCCGCATTCTGGTGCCTGGTTATTCGGAAATCTACCCGGTCGAGGACCTGATCTGGGACAACACCAATCGCGCCCTGTCGTTCCGTGCCGACATCCTCAACCTGCACAGCCTCGATAGCCGCTCGCTGAAGCTGCTGCTCAAGCGCCTGGACAACTGTGACGTCGATGACTACACCACCATCACCACGCTGATCGGCGTGGAGTTCGACGAGAACACGGTGTGGGGGCAATTGACCATTCTTGAGCTGAAGCTGCTGATCTGCCTGGCGGTGCAGCGTTTTGAAGATGCCAAGGAACTGGTCGAGGCGTTCCTGCAGTTCAACGACAATACCGTCGAGCGCGGCCTGTTCTACCAGGCCCTGAACGTGGTGCTGGAAGTGCAACTGGACGACGAGCTGGAAATGGTCGACTACGAAGCCAACTTCCGCCGCATGTTCGGCAACCCGCGCATGGACGCGGTGCTGGGATCGGTGGACGGCAGCGTGCGTTTCCACGGCCTCACCCCTACCAGCATGAAGCTCGAAGGCCTTGACCGCCATCTGCGCCTGATCGAAAGCTACAAGAAACTGCACGCTGCCAGGGCCAAAATGGCCTGACCGCAGCTGCATCCAGCCGCTCCTACAGGGATCATGTGGTCCCTGTGGAGCGGGCTTGCCGGCGAATCCGATATCACCGCCAACAATCAATGCCAAAGTCATATGAAGGGCCGGGCATACCTCATATAACGCCTCGATCTTGTCCCTATCCCTATTTCGTCTTGCCGCTGCGCCTGCCAAAGGCGTAGCTTTCTGCACCCATCCTTTTGATCCACCGGCGCATACACCGCCAGAAGGACCTCGGCCGCGCACAACAAGAAGGCGCAGACCATGAGCACCCCTTTGGACAACAATGCCCTGAAAACCCGCCAACAAGCCGCTTGGGCAAGTGGTGATTACGCGGTAATCGGCACCACTCTGCAGCTGGTTGGCGAACGCCTGGCCGAGGCCTGTGACCTACGCTGGGACGAGCAGGTGCTGGACGTTGCCGCCGGCAACGGCAACGCCACCCTGGCCGCTGCCCGGCGCGGCTGTCGCGTTACCTCCACCGATTACGTGCCCGAACTGCTCAAGCGCGGCGAAGAACGGGCGCGGGCCGAGCACCTGAACGTGGTGTTCCAGGCCGCCGATGCCGAAGCCTTGCCATTCGCCGATGGCAGTTTCGATGCAGTGCTGTCCACCTTCGGTGTGATGTTCGCCCCCGACCAGACCCAAGCCGCGCGCGAGCTGGCGCGGGTGTGCCGGCCCGGTGGTCGCATCGGCCTGGCCAACTGGACCCCGCAAGGCTTCGTAGGCCAGATGTTCAAGACCCTTGGCCTGCATGTACCACCGCCCGCCGGGGCTTTGCCGCCTTCGCGCTGGGGCGATGAGGCCCAGCTGCGCGTGATGTTCGAGGGGGCGCATGGCGAATTGAACGTCAGCCGCCAGCACTTCAATTTCCGCTACCGCTCGGCAGCGCACTTCATCGAGGTTTTCCGGACATGGTACGGGCCGGTGCACAAGGCGTTCGCCGCTTTGGAGCCGGAGGCGGCCAAGGCGTTGGAGCG
>NZ_JABMCW010000399.1:0-4474 GCF_013179705.1 Pseudomonas sp. CM25
GGCAAGCCGTGATCGGCCAAAGCAAACTAATCTCAAAGCACAGCACTCCGATGCCATGCAAGCCCTACGAGGCGTTAACAGAGGTCGTCATGAAAATCCGTGAACTCGCCCAGCACTGGGAACAGAACGCCGCCGGTACCTTGAGCCGCACAGGCCATGTGTTGCACCTGGACCTTGAGTCCGAGGCGCGCCTGGCCGCGCTGATCGACATGTACCCCAAGCGCACCGCCGAAGAACTGCTTGGCGAACTGGTGGCTGCCGCACTGGAGGAACTGGAAGCCAGCTTCCCCTATGTGCAGGGCCGCCAGGTCATTGCCACCGACGAGGAAGGTGATCCGCTTTACGAGGACGTCGGCTCTACGCCGCGCTTTCTGTCCTTGTCGCGGCAACATCTGCAGAGCCTCAGCACCACCGCCGATGACAGCGAAAAGTAACCGCCCGCACCACCCTTCCGGGCCCTGTCGAGGCCCGGGATACCTCCCAAGCCCGCAGAAGTTCCAGGCATAAATCATTGACCGATCAGTCACGAATAGTTGCTCTATCGGGCGACTTTTTTCTGAACTATTGGAAAAACGTTCGAGTCGGAGCCAATAGCCATCACGCTAAAACCCTGCACACCTGCCCTCGTGCACCGTTGAGCTGAAGCGCACGGAAACTGTCAGGGAATGAGCGATGGACTGCTACGGACATCGTCGTTATCAGGAGTGATCCAATGGAACTGACCACCATGAAAACCCGCACTTTCAAACCGTCATCCACTCATGTGCGCGGGTTCAAGCTGGCCGCGCTGGCCCTGGGCAGTAGCCTGGTCCTGGCTGGCTGTGCGGGCAACCCGCCCACCGAGCAGTATGCCGTCACCCAGTCCGCCGTGAACTCAGCCGTCAGCGCTGGCGGTACCGAGTTTGCCGCCGTGGAAATGAAAGCGGCGCAGGACAAGTTCAAGCAGGCCGAAATCGCCATGCACGACAAGAAGTACGACGAAGCCAAGCGTCTGGCCCAACAGGCCGAATGGGACGCCCGCCTCGCCGAACGCAAAGCCCAGGCGGCCAAGGCCCAGAAGGCTGTGCAGGATGCCCGCCAGGGCGTTCAGGACGTACGTGAGGAAGGCCTGCGCAGCGCTCAGTGAGCCCTGCCCCGCCAACCTTAGCCTTCGCACTCGATCAAAGGATGAACACTATGCGCAAACACGTCATGATTCCCGCCCTGCTGGCCCTGAGCGTCGGTCTTGCTGCCTGCTCGCACGACCCTAACGCCAACCTCGAGTCGGCCCGCACCAACTTCTCCGCGCTGCAAAGCGACCCGCAATCGAGCAAGGTCGCGGCACTGGAGACCAAGGACGCCCAGGACTGGCTGAACAAGGCCGACAAGGCCTACATGGACCGTGAGGACGAGAAGAAAGTCGATCAGCTCGCCTACCTGACCAACCAGCGCGTCGAAGTGGCCAAGCAGACTATCGCCCTGCGCACCGCTGAGGGCGAGTTGAAAAACGCCTCGGCAGAGCGCGCCAAGGCCAAGCTCGATGCCCGCGACGCACAGATCGCCAAGCTGCAGGACAGCCTCAACGCCAAGCAAACCGACCGCGGTACCCTGGTCACCTTTGGCGACGTGCTGTTCGACTTCAACAAGGCCGAGCTCAAGAGCAACGCCTACCCGAACGTTACCAAGCTGGCGCAGTTCCTCCAGGAAAACCCGGAGCGCAAGGTGATCGTCGAGGGCTACACCGACAGCGTCGGCTCGGCCAACTACAACCAGACCCTGTCCGAGCGCCGTGCCAACAGCGTGCGCATGGCACTGGTGCGTGCAGGTGTAGACCCGGCGCGTATCGTGTCGCAAGGGTATGGTAAGGAATATCCGGTGGCTGACAACGGCAGCAATTCGGGCCGTGCGCAGAACCGTCGGGTCGAGGTGACCATCTCCAACGACAACCAGCCGGTGGCACCGCGCTCGGTGAGCCAGGTCAGTCAGTAAGACCGGTTGGCTGAACCCGGAACCCCGCCTTCATGGTGGGGTTTTTATTTGGGCGTTTGGTCTCGTGCCTTTAAAGATGTGGTGATTGGGAGACCGAGCGCCGCGCGGGCGGCGCTCGATTTCCCAGGCCCCACAAAAATCACGTCGCTCCCTCACTGCACCTGCTGCGGGCTTTCCTCCCCCATGCAGCGCACCGCGCGCTTGCGGTTGTCCACCAACACGCCGGTCAGGCCTTTTTGCTGAGTGTCGAACAGCACCAGCACGCCATCCATGCACTGGGCCACTTGCGGGGCGGGGTCGAGGGAGACTTTGTAGTCCTCGCCGGGGATGGTCTTGAGCATGGTGAAGTCCTGCAGCAGCAGGGCATCCTCGGGCTTGGCGAAATGCAGGTAGCCGTAATACCACAAGGCCCCCACCGTCACGATGATGCTGCCGACGCCGGTCAGGATCAGCGGGATGGCGTTGCGTTCTTCACTCATTGCTTGTTCTTCTCGTCAGGGTAATTGGGCACTTCGGCCAGCCGCCGAAGCCCGTTGAAATGGCTGGGGTCGTCGAGGAAACGCAACATGACCTGGCGCCACGTAGGGTCGGCAAAAGTCTGCACGTGGCCGCCGCGGGTCAGTTGCAGCACGCGCGGTGGAGGTGCGTGCTGATACAGCTGGATGCCGTTGTCCATCGGCACGAGATTGTCGTCGATGCTGTGGAAAAACAACTTGGGCGGGCTGCTTAGCTGCTCGATCGAGCGGATCGCGCTGTCGCCGTCCGGCACCAGCCACGACAGCGGCACCTGCAGCGGCCAGGTCATCCAGGACGTACTGAGGGCAAAGCGCCCGACAGCACGGTAACTGGCCGGCACGCCGTCGAACACCAGCGCGCTGAAGCGCTGGCGCTGCTCGGGGTGGGCCGCCAGGTAGTGAATGGCCATGGCACCGCCGAGGCTCTGCCCCAGCAGCACCAGCGGCTTGCCCTTGGCCTCGGGCGCCTGGTCGAGCCAGGCCATGGCGGCAGCAATGTCCTGGTACACCTCAGGCAGGCTCGGCTTGCCCTCGGACAAGCCGTAGCCGCGGTAATCGATCATCAGCACCTGGTAGCCCTGCTCCGGCAGCCAGTAGCTGCCGCCAAGGTGCCCGGGCAGGTTGCCGCCGTTGCCGTGCAGGTGCAGCACCGTGCCCTTGACCTCGACCCCCGCCTTGGCCGGCAGCCACCAACCGTGCAGGCGAATACCGTCAGCGCTGGTGAGGGTGACATCACGGTACTCGAGCTTGGCCCGCTCCGGGGTAAAGGCCTGGCCAGGTTCGGGGTAGAACAGCAGGCTGCTGCAGCCGCCAGGCCCGAGCAGGACCAGGCCAAGGGCCAGCAGGCGGCAGCGCTCAGAGAATGTTCGCGTAGTCGGCTTCAATACGGTCCAGGCTCAGGTGGTTGAGGAAGTTGGAGAAGCACATCCAGGCTGACAGCGCGTTCAGGTCGCGGAACTGTTCCGGCAGGTACTTGGGCGGCTCGACAAGGCCCTCTTCGACCAGCTGGCGCAAGGTGCGCATGTCTTCCAGGGTGGTCTTGCCACAGAACAGCAGCGGAATCTGCTCGAGCTTGCCCTTCTTCACGGCCAACTGAATGTAGTTGTAAACCATGATGAAGCCCTTGAGGTAGGACAAGTCCTTGGTGAATGGCAAGCCATTGGGCACCGAACCGCGGAACACCCGGCTGGCGTTGCTGTAGCTTTGCGCCATCTCGAAGCCCTGCTCGCGGAAGAACCCGTACACCTGCATGAAGTCCGCGCCCTCCTCGACCATGTGGATGGCGCGGGTGCGGTTGGTGAGCTTGCGCAGGCGGCTGGGGTAGGAGGCAAAGGCTATCACCTCCATCAGAATGGCCAGGCCCTCCTGGGTCACCGTCGACGAGGGTGGGCCCTTGGCCAGGAAGGTGCAGATCGGCTGGTTCAGGCCATTGAGCGTGGTACCGACGTGCACCAGCCCTTCGTGCACCTCCAGGGCGCGCACGTCGCGAGCGTTGAACATAGCGTCGGCACGCACCTTGATGTAGTCGGCACCCGCTGCGGCATCGGCGACGATACCGTCGGACTCGAACACGCGGATGGTCTCCTCGGCCTCGCCGAACACCTTGTTCAGCCGGCGCTGGAGGATCTCCACGGCCTCCTTGGCGGTGAGGTTCTTGGGTTCGTCCTTGAGGTCGCCGCGGCCATCGATGTTGTTCAGGTAGTCCGACAGCATCAGGCCGAGGTCTGCCAAGGTCGGGTCGCCGGCGTGGAAGGCGTCCGAGGCAGCGCCGTACAGTTCCTGGGAAATCAGGCCGAAATCCTCGGTGCCGCGCGCTTCGAGCATACGCACCACCATGCGGTACTCGCGGCACATGCGCTTCATGATCTGGCCGACCGGGTTGAACTGGCCGAGCTGGCGGATGATGTCGCGTTCGATGCCCTGGAACTCGGCCTTGACCGCGTTGGAGTCGAAGGCCAGCGGGCGCGACTGGTAATAGGCGCGGTCGACTG
>NZ_JABMCW010000004.1:0-49139 GCF_013179705.1 Pseudomonas sp. CM25
CGACACGCGCTGTACTTCAGCCTCGGTCAGGGTGGTGTCGCCGCCACGCAGGTGGACCATTTCGGCCTCGACCTTTTCGGCAAACACTTCCGGGGTAAGGGCCTTGACCAGGATCTTGATCCGCGCCTTGTACTTGTTGTCACGGCGACCGTAACGGTTGTACACGCGCAGGATCGCGTCCAGGTAGCTGATCAGGTCCTGCCACGGCAGGAACTCGTTGATGAACGAGCCCACCACCGGGGTACGGCCCAGGCCGCCGCCGACCAGAACACGGAAGCCCAGCTCGCCGGCAGCGTTGCGCACCGGTTCAAGGCCGATGTCGTGCACTTCGATGGCGGCGCGGTCTTCCTGCGAGCCGTTGATGGCGATCTTGAACTTGCGCGGCAGATAGGCGAATTCCGGGTGGAAGGTGGTCCACTGGCGGACGATCTCGCACCATGGGCGCGGGTCGATGATTTCGTCTGCGGCGACACCGGCGAACTGGTCGGTGGTGGTGTTGCGCAGGCAGTTGCCGCTGGTCTGGATGGCGTGCATCTGCACGGTGGCCAGCTCGGCGAGGATGTCCGGGATGTCTTCCAGCGCCGGCCAGTTGTACTGCACGTTCTGGCGGGTGGAAATGTGGGCGTAGCCCTTGTCGTAGTCGCGAGCGATCTTGGCCAGGGTGCGGACCTGGGTGGCGTTCAGCTGGCCGTACGGCACGGCGACACGCAGCATCGGCGCGAAACGTTGGATGTAAAGGCCGTTCTGCAGGCGCAGAGGGCGGAATTCTTCTTCGCTCAGCTCACCGGCCAGGTAGCGGCGGGTCTGATCCCGGAACTGCTTGACGCGGTCCTCGATGATCCGCTGATCGTACTCGTCGTATACGTACATAAAAGTCCTGTCTCAGGCATGCAGCTATTCGCGCGCACGGCCGCGCACTCCGGTACGGAGCGGGGGAAAGATAGCAGGTTGCGGTTATGCGCTAAAGTGATGTTTTAGCATATGAAAAGAACCAAATGGACTATGTGAGACTGACTGCCATTTGTGCGCCAGGCCAGCCCTGGCGGTTATAATCTGGCGTTTGCTTCGCAGAGATGTCAGCCCATGCTCAAGGCCTTGTGCCAAAGCTTTTGCCTTGCCGTGCCATTGGCGGCAAGCGCGCAGCCATCGGTGGTTTTCCTTAACCCGGGGCTGTCGAATGAAACGTTCTGGACCAGTTATGCCAGCTTCATGCAGGCGGCAGCGGATGAGCTGGGCATGACCCTGCGGATAGAATACAGCGAGCGCCGTGCCGACCTGGCCCTGACCCAGGCCAGGGCGATCCTGCAAGGCCCACAACGGCCAGACTATCTGGTGCTGGTCAATGAACAGTACGTGGCGCCCGAGATCATTCGCCTGTCGCGGGGCAGCGGGGTCAAGCTGTTTCTGGTCAACAACGGCCTGACCTCCAGCCAGGCGCGCAGTATCGAGGCCCAGCCCGGGAAGTACGCCGAGCTGCTGGGGTCCTTGACCGCCAACGACGAGCAGGCGGGCTTCCAGATGTTGCAGCAGATGGCCAGGCAGTTGCCGCGCGACAGCGGGCCGGTGGACCTGGTGGCGTTTGCCGGGGTCAAGACCACACCGGCCTCGCAGCTGCGCGAGGAGGGCATGCGTCGCGCCCTGGCCGACTTTCCCCAAGTGCGCCTGCGTCAGGTGGTCTACGGCGGCTGGAGCCGCCAGCGTGCCTACGAGCAGGCGCAGCAGTTGCTGGAGCGTTACCCGGCTACCCGGCTGGTATGGTCGGCCAACGACGAGATGGCCTTCGGGGCCATGCAGGCGTTCGAGGAGGCGGGGCGCAAGCCCGGCGGCGATGTGCTGTTCAGCGCCGTCAACAGCTCGCCCGAGGCCTTGCGTGCGCGCCTCGATGGCCGCCTGAGTGCGCTGATGGGCGGGCATTTCACCCTCGGCGGCTGGGCCATGGTGATGCTCCACGATGACGCCCTGGGGTTGGCGGTGAACCGCGACGGCCTGCGCGAGCACCGAGTGCCAGTGTTGCAGGCAATCGACCCGGCCAAGGCCAGACGCTGGTTGAAGCTGCTTGAACGGGCCGACTATGGCGTCGACTTCCAGCATTACAGCGCTGAAGGGCGGCCAGCGAGCTATCGGTATCCGTTTCTTGCGTCACCTGTCGAATATTGAAAGACCCTGCTTGAGGGAAGGGCATTGCTCGTCTTAACTGCTGGTGGTGAAGTGCATTCCCATAACCACTACAAGAGGCAATGCAATGGGAAACTCAACCAAGGTCCGCAAAGCTGACAGCAGTGTCGATGCCTGGGCGATCCTCTGTCTGATCGTTCTGGTTGTAGTGACCGCTGTGTATTGGGTCAGCCACCAGTGACTTGAAACTCAAGACCGTGATGCAGCCAAAGCGCCTGCGGGAGGGAATCTCGCGGGCGCTTTTATTTTGCCTGTCAGGGCCTCGTCGCCGGCAAGCCAGCTCCCACAGGTTCACCACAGGCCTTAAAAACTGTGGTGGGCCTGTGGGAGCTGGCTTGCCGGCGATGAGGCCCTTGCAGGCTAACGGGTAAGGTGCAGGGCAAGTTGCACCAGGCCGATCAGCACGGCAATGAACACCAGGGTGAACAGCGTCCCCAGCGCAATGAAATGGCTGGCTTTGCCGTGGGTAAAGTCGCGGGCGCGGTTCTTGCCGCTTTGCACGCCGAAGGCGGCGGCGAGGATGCTGTGCAGCATCTGCCAGAAGGTCGGGGGTTTGCCCTGGCTGGAATCGTCCATGGTGGCTCCTGAGGGAATCAGAGGCAATCAGGGACAGTGTAGGCAATTGACATGAGGTTGCCTGTGCCGGCCTATTCGCGGGTGAACCCGCTCCCACAGGGACCGCATTGCCCTTGAGGCCTGCGCCGTACCTGTGGGAGCGGGTTTACCCGCGAAGAAGCCAGCAAGGTCTTAGTTGTCGTAACCCAGGTTAGGCGCCAACCAGCGCTCGCTGACGCTGATGTCCTGCCCTTTACGCGCGCTGTAGCGCTCGATCTGGTCCTTGTCGACCTTGCCCACGGCAAAGTACTGCGCCTGCGGGTGGGCAAAATACCAGCCACTGACCGCCGCCGCCGGGAACATCGCAAAGTGCTCGGTAAGGAACACGCCGCTCGGGCCGGTCTCGCCGATGCCGGTGCCGTCCAGCAGGCGGAACAGGGTTTCCTTCTCGGTGTGGTCGGGGCAGGCCGGGTAGCCAGGGGCAGGGCGGATACCGCTGTACTGCTCCTTGATCAGCGCCTCGTTGTCCAGGTGCTCGTCGCGGGCGTAGCCCCAGTGCTCTTTGCGCACCTGCTCGTGCAGCCACTCTGCGCAGGCTTCGGCCAGGCGGTCGGCCAGGGCCTTGACCATGATCGAACTGTAGTCGTCGCCCTTGTCCTGGTAGGCCTTGGCCACTTCCTCGGCGCCGATGCCGGCGGTGGTGATGAACCCGCCCACGTAGTCGGTCACACCGCTGTCTTTTGGCGCGACAAAGTCGGCCAACGACCAGTTCGGTTTGCTGTCCGGCTTGATGGTCTGCTGGCGCAGGTGGTGCAGGGTGGCCAGCGCCTGGCCGTCCTCGCCATACACCTCGATGTCGTCATCTGCGACCTGGTTGGCCGGCCAGAAGCCGAACACTGCGCGGGCGCTGATCAGTTTTTCATTGATCAGCTTGTCGAGCATTTCACGGGCGTCCTGGTACAGCGCCGTGGCCGCCTCGCCGACCACTTCGTCGGTGAGGATGCGCGGGAACTTGCCGGCCAGGTCCCAGGAGATGAAGAACGGGGTCCAGTCGATGTACTCGGCCAGGGTGCGCAGGTCGATGTCTTCCAGCACCTTGACGCCGGTGAAGGAGGGCACCGCAGGCTGGTAGCCGGCCCAGTCGTACTTCGGTTTGGCGGCGATGGCCTGGGCGTAGCTCAGGCGCTCGGTGCGGGCGCTGCGGTTGGCGGTGCGCTCGCGAACTTCGACATAGTCCTGGCGGGTCTTTTCGACAAAGCCGGGCTTCAGCTCCCTGGACAGCAACTGGGTGGCAACGCCTACGGCGCGTGAAGCGTCGGTAACGTAGATGACTGCATCGTTGCTGTACTTGGGTTCGATCTTGACCGCCGTGTGTGCCTTGGAAGTGGTGGCGCCACCGATCATCAGCGGCAGCTGGAAGCCCTGGCGCTGCATTTCGCGGGCCACGTGAACCATCTCGTCCAGCGACGGGGTAATCAGGCCTGAAAGGCCGATGATGTCGCACTTTTCGTCGCGGGCGGTTTGCAGGATCTTCTCGGCGGGCACCATCACGCCCAGGTCGACGATGTCGTAGCCGTTGCAGCCCAGCACCACGCCGACGATGTTCTTGCCGATGTCGTGCACGTCACCTTTTACCGTGGCCATCAGGATCTTGCCCTTGGCTTCCGGCTTGTCGCCTTTTTCGGCCTCGATGAACGGGATCAGGTGGGCCACGGCCTGCTTCATCACGCGGGCCGACTTGACCACCTGCGGCAGGAACATCTTGCCTGCGCCGAACAGGTCGCCGACCACGTTCATGCCGCTCATCAGCGGGCCTTCGATGACCTCGATGGGGCGCGCGCATTGCTGGCGGCACTCCTCGGTGTCTTCGACGATATGCGCGGTTATGCCCTTGACCAGCGCGTGTTCCAGGCGCTTGCCAACCGGCAGCGAGCGCCAGGCTTCGTTCTCGACTTCCTTGGTGGCGCCGCCGCCCCGGTAGTCTTCGGCGATGGCCAGCAAGGCGTCGGTGCCTTCCGGGGTGCGGTTGAGCACCACGTCCTCGACCTTCTCGCGCAGTTGGGCCGGGATCTCGTCGTAGATCTCCAGTTGGCCGGCGTTGACGATACCCATGGTCAGGCCGTTCTGGATCGCGTGGTAGAGGAACACCGAGTGGATCGCCTCGCGCACCGGGTTGTTGCCACGGAACGAGAACGATACGTTGGACACACCGCCCGAGCTCAGGGCGTGGGGCAGATGATCGCGGATGTAGGCACAGGCTTCGATGAAATCGACGGCGTAGTTGTTGTGCTCCTCGATGCCAGTGGCGACGGCGAAGATGTTCGGGTCGAAGATGATGTCTTCTGGCGGGAAGCCCACTTCGTTGACCAGGATGTCATAGCTGCGCTGGCAGATTTCCTTCTTGCGCGCGGCGGTGTCGGCCTGGCCAAGCTCGTCGAAGGCCATCACCACCACGGCGGCGCCGTAGCGCTTGCACAGGCGGGCGTGGTGCTTGAACTGCTCGACGCCTTCCTTCATGGAGATGGAGTTGACGATGCCCTTGCCCTGGATGCACTTCAGGCCCGCTTCGATCACTTCCCATTTCGAGGAGTCGATCATGATCGGTACGCGGGAGATGTCCGGCTCACCGGCGATCATGTTCAGGAAACGCACCATGGCCGCCTGGGAGTCGAGCATCCCTTCGTCCATGTTGATGTCGATCACCTGGGCGCCGGCCTCGACCTGCTGCAGGGCGACTTCCAGGGCTTCGGTGTAGTTCTCTTCACGGATCAGCCGGGCGAACTTGGCGGAGCCGGTGATGTTGGTTCGCTCGCCGACGTTGACGAACAGCGACTGGCGGTCGATGGTGAATGGTTCCAGGCCCGAGAGGCGGCAGGCCTTGGCGATTTCCGGGATCTCGCGGGGCTTGTACCTGGCCACGGCCTCGGCAATCGCCTGGATGTGCCCAGGGGTGGTGCCGCAGCAACCGCCGATGATGTTGAGGAAGCCGCTGGCGGCGAATTCTTCTACTACGGCGGCCATTTCTGCCGGGGTTTCGTCGTACTCGCCAAAGGCGTTTGGCAGGCCGGCGTTGGGGTGGGCCGAAACGTGGGTGTCGGCCTTGGTCGACAGCTCTTCCAGGTAGGGGCGCAGGTCCTTGGCGCCGAGGGCGCAGTTCAGGCCCACCGAAATCGGCTTGGCGTGGCGCACCGAGTTCCAGAACGCTTCGGTGGTCTGGCCCGACAGGGTACGGCCGGAGGCGTCGGTGATGGTGCCGGAGATCATGATCGGCAGTTCGACGTTGTCGTCCTCGAACACCTGTTGCACGGCGAAGATCGCAGCCTTGGCGTTGAGGGTGTCGAAAATGGTCTCGATCAGGATCAGGTCGGCGCCGCCCTCGATCAGGCCACGGGTGGCCTCGATGTAGTTTTCCACCAGTTCGTCGAAGGTGACGTTGCGGTAGCTGGGGTCGTTGACGTCCGGGGAGATCGAGCAGGTGCGGCTGGTAGGGCCGAGCACGCCGGCGACGAAGCGCGGCTTGTCGGGGGTTTCCAGAGTCTTGGCGTCGGCCACCTGGCGGGCGATGCGCGCACCCTCGACGTTCAGCTCGTAGACCAGCGACTCCATGCCGTAGTCAGCCTGGGAAATCTGCGTGGCGTTGAAGGTGTTGGTTTCGAGAATATCCGCGCCGGCATCCAGGTAGGCCTTCTCGATGGCGGCGATCACGTCGGGGCGGCTGAGCAGCAGCAAGTCATTGTTGCCCTTGACATCGCTTGGCCAATCGGCGAAGCGCGTGCCACGATAGTCGTGTTCCTCGAGCCGGTAGCTTTGGATCATAGTACCCATGCCGCCGTCGAGGATCAGGATGCGCTCATTGAGTGCGTGCTGGAGTGCTTGGAGACGAGCGCTGCGGTCGGACATAGGAACTACCTGGTCGGGCAAATTTCAGAAGGTGCCGAATCATAACAAAGCTGCGCGGTTTTTAGGCGCATAGGCCATTTGCATGAAAACTGCTCATGTTGGTTTCATGCTGGCAAGAGCACCAGGGACGACCAGATAAATCGTGATTGCTTTCAAGAACCAGGACATTTCGCACATGGTGCATCGTTTTCTTGCTGGCGCCTTCGCCCTGTTGATCAGTGGCCTGGCGTTCGGGCAAGCCCCCCAGTCGAGCCCGGCCATTTCCTACACCCGGGACATTCAACCAATCTTCACCGAGAAGTGCGTGGCCTGCCACGCCTGCAACGACGCTGCCTGCCAGCTGAAGCTGGAAAGTCCCGAGGGTGCGCTGCGCGGTGCAACCAAGGTACCTGTGTACCAGGGTGAACGGAGCAAGGCGGTGCCCACCACGCGGCTGTTCTACGATGCCCACAGCGAAGGGGAATGGCGCAAGAAAGGCTTCTATTCGGTGCTCGACAACCAGGGCAGCCAGGCCGCCCTGATGGCGCGCATGCTGGAGCTTGGGCACAAGACCCCGCTTACGCCCAACGCCAAGCTGCCCGAGGACATCGTCCTGGGCCTGAACCGCAACAACATGTGCCCCTTGCCCCACGAATTCGACGCCTACGCTGGCGCCCACCCCAAGGAAGGCATGCCACTGGCGGTTACCGGGTTGACCGACCAGGAATACGACACCATGCGCCGCTGGCTGGCGGCCGGCGCGCCGGTGGAATATCAGCCGATCAAACCGAACGCGGCCGAGGCCCGGCAGATTGCCGATTGGGAGGAGCTGCTCAACCGCCCGGGTTCCACCGAGGCGCTGGTTGGCCGCTGGCTGTACGAGCACCTGTTCCTTGCGCACATCTATTTCGTGGGTGGCGAGCAGGGCCACTTCTTCCAGTGGGTGCGCTCGCGCACGCCGAGCGGCAAGGCGGTCGACCTGATCGCCACGCGCCGGCCCAACGACCCGCCAGGCACCGACTTCTATTACCGGCTGATCCCGGCGCAGGGGGTGATCGTGCACAAGACGCACATCACCTACCCGATGGGGCCGCAGAAGCTCAAGCGGGTCAAGCAACTGTTCTACGCCGGCGACTGGCATGCTGCTGCATTGCCGGGCTATGGCCCGCGTCACCGGGCCAACCCGTTCGAAACCTTCGAGGCGATCCCGGCAGTGGCGCGCTACCAGTTCATGCTGGATAACGCTGAATACTTCGTGCGCACCTTCATCCGTGGCCCGGTGTGCCGTGGGCAGATCGCCACGGACGTGATCCGCGACAATTTCTGGGCGCTGTTCCAGGAACCGGCGCATGACCGCTACATCACCGATGCCAAGTACCGGGGCGAGGCCACGCCGTTGCTGGCCATGCCCGGGCAGATCGATGATGTGGGCAGCGTGCTGGGCCTGTGGCATGCCTACCGCGACAAGCGCAACGAGTACGAGAAGCTGCGCCGTGAAGCCTATGCCGAAATGCCGGCACCGGGTTGGGCGACGCTGTGGGCCGGTAACGACAATGCACTGCTGAGCATTTTCCGTCACTTCGACAGCGCCGCGGTGAGCAAAGGCTTGATCGGCGATGTGCCGCTGACCATGTGGCTGTTCGACTACCCGCTGTTCGAGCGCACTTATTATCAGTTGGCGGTCAACTTCGACGTGTACGGCAATGTTTCGCACCAGTTGCAGACGCGCCTGTACTTCGACCTGATCCGCAATGGCGCCGAGGTCAACTTCCTGCGCCTGATGCCGGCCGATCAGCGCCAGGCAATCCTGAGTGACTGGTACCAGAACAGCGGCAAGGTGAAGATGTGGATGGATTATGAAAACATCGACACCGACACCCCGAGCGGCATCAAGCTCGACCCGCGCAACCCCAAGCGCGACTTTGGCCTGAAGCTGGTGGAGCGCACCGGCAGCCTGAACGCCGCGCCCGACCCGATCAACCGCTGCCAGGGTGCGTTCTGCTCACGGCCGCAGATGAACGAAGCGTTCCGCAATGCCGAGCAGTCGCTCAGCCGCCTGGTGTCGCGCCCGGCCGCAGGGCTCAAGGTGATCAATCAGTTGCCCGAGGCGACGCTGCTGCGCATCGAGGCGCCGGGCGGCCAGCGCCAGGTCTACAGCCTGCTGCGCAACCGCGCGCACAGCAACGTGGCGTTCCTGCTGGGTGAGGCGTACCGCTACCAGCCGGGGCTGGATTCCCTGACCCTGTACCCAGGCGTGCTCAGCAGCTACCCCAACTTCATCTTCAACATCCCGACCGACGATGTGCCGGAGTTTGTCGAAGACATGGAGTATGCCAAGGATGATGCGGCGAGATTTGAACGCATTGTCATGCGCTGGGGCGTGCGCCGTAGCCATCCGCAGTTCTGGCATTACTTCCATGACCTGAACAGCTTCATCAAGGAAACCCAGCCGGTCGAGGCCGGGGTGCTGGACATGAACCGCTACGAGAACCTCTGATCGGGGTGGCTGACCTTTCCGATCAACCTGCGGTCGGAAATAGTGGGTGGTCCGGGGGCTGCGCTGCAGCCCAATCGCCGGCAAGCCAGCTCCCACAGGGGCCGCGTTGCTTTCGGTTGACGCGGTCCCTGTGGGCGCTGGTTTGCTGGTGATGGAGCGCACTGCGCTCCCGAAGACCTCAATGCACCGGCAATTGCAGGGTATTCCATGCTGTATTCGCTTCAGGCACTGCGGGCGTTCGCCGCCTGGGTGGTGGTTTGCCACCATTTCATGCAGATATTCTTCGACTTCCACGCAACCGGCCCGATCGGCCAGTTGCTCACTGACCGCGGCGCTGTCGGCGTCGATATTTTCTTCGTCATCAGCGGGCTGGTCATCTACCTGTCGACCTGCGACAAAACCATCGAACCGCGCCAGTTTCTGCTCAACCGCGCCTTGCGCATCGTCCCGGCCTACTGGTTCTACACGGCGCTGATGGCGCTGCTGCTGCTGGCCTTCAGCCAGTGGATGCCACACCAGGAATTCGACTGGCATCACCTGCTTCTGTCGTTGCTGTTCATACCGGCGGAAAACCCCGGTGGCTATGGCCTTTACCCGACCTTGAACGTGGGCTGGACGCTGAACTTCGAAATGTTCTTCTACCTGCTGTTCGGCCTGGCCTTCCTGGTGCGTCAGCGTCATCACCAGTTGCTGGTGACCGCCTTGTTGTTACTGCTTAGCGAGGTCCTGGGTCGGCTGGGCCTGCTCAGCCACTTCTACAACAACGGCATCATCTACGAGTTTTTGCTCGGTATCGGCCTGGGTGTGCTGTACCGCCGCGGGCTGATCCGCCAGGGGCGCTGGCTGCCGCTGGTATTGCTGGCTGCGGCGGGCCTTGCCATCTATCACCTGGATGCGTCCCTGCGCCTGCTCCACTGGGGCGTGCCCAGCGCGATGATCGTGCTGGCATTCATTGCCCTGGAGCCGATGTTCCAGGGCAACCGGCTGCTCAAGGCTTTGGGCGATTGTTCGTACTCGGTGTACCTCATCCATGTGCTGGTGCTGTATGCCGGCTGGTTCGCCAGCCAGCGCCTGCACCTGAACCCCTACCTGGTGTTCGCCCTGTGCGTGCCGTCCATTGGACTAATGTCGTGGTTCAGCTACCAGTGGCTGGAACGCGGCCTGTACCGGCGCATGCAGGCGTGGCTGGCGGCGCCACGGGGGCAGGCCCCGGAATACGCGCTTTCCCGAGTCAAATACTAGGACTTTGTACAAAGGCCGGGTTGGCGTACACTTGGCCGCAAGTCTGTGAGGAACCTACATGAGCGCTATAACCATTACCGACGCCGCCCATGACTACCTGGCCGATCTGCTCTCCAAGCAGAACACGCCTGGCATCGGCATTCGCGTTTTCATCACCCAGCCGGGCACGCAGTACGCAGAGACGTGCATTGCCTACTGCAAGCCGGGCGAAGAAAAGCCTGACGACACCGCCGTGGGCCTGAAGAGCTTCACGGCGTACCTGGACGCGGTCAGCGTGCCGTTCCTGGAAGACGCACTGGTGGACTATGCCACCGACCGTATGGGTGGCCAGCTGACCATCAAGGCACCGAACGCCAAGGTGCCGATGGTCAACGAAGACAGCCCGATCAACGAGCGCATCAACTACTACCTGCAAACCGAGATCAACCCCGGTCTCGCCAGCCACGGTGGCCAGGTCAGCCTGGTGGATGTGGTCGACGACGGCATCGCCGTGCTGCAGTTCGGCGGTGGTTGCCAGGGTTGTGGCCAGGCCGATGTGACCCTGAAGGAAGGCATCGAGCGCACGCTGCTTGAGCGTATCCCGGAGCTCAAGGGCGTGCGTGACGTGACCGACCATACCCAGAAAGAAAACGCCTACTACTGATGCAGGCGCGGTTTGTGTGGGGTGGCCTTCAGCCGTGAAAAGCCGCCCTCACAAAGCCTTCCCTTAGCAACAAACTGTTACGGTTTCAACCCCTGCGACAACAGGCCGCAGCCCGTATTCAAAGGGCTGTAGCCCATCACCGCCATGGTCGGGTAGAACCCCTGGGGGTGTCATGCCAGAATGCCCCGGTTTTTCGGTCGGCCCGTCCCAAGGGTCGGCACCTTCCCTGTAAAGGATGGTTTCATGAATGATCTATATACCCGGCGCGCAGTTGTCGCCGGGATGGGCGTTCTCGGGCTTGGTTTGCTGGCTGGCTGCAGCCCGGCCCGGGGGCTCGACTTCAAGTACGGCAAGAACATGAGCAACGAAATCCTGGGGCGCAAGTTCAGCCTCAAGGACCCGCAAGGCAACGTGCGAACCCTGTCGAGTTTCTACGGCAGCATGCCGATGGTGTTCTTCGGTTTCACCCAGTGCCCGGCAGTTTGCCCGACCGCGCTGGCGCGTGCGGCGCAAATCCGCAAGTTGCTGCGCGGCCGTGACCGCGACCTGTTCCAGGTGGTGTTCATTACCCTGGACCCGGAGCGCGACACCCCCGAAGTGCTCGACGCCTACGTCAAGGCCTTCGACCCGTCGTTCACCGCGCTCACTGGCACCCCCGAGGAAATCGCTGCGGTGGCCAAGGAGTTCAAGGTGTTCTACGAAAAGGTCCCGGCCGGCGATACGTACACCATCTCTCATTCGTCCACCAGCTACGTCTACGATACGCGTGGCACCCTGCGCCTGAGCCTGGGCCATTCCCTGAACGCCAAGGAATGCGCCGAAGACCTGGTCACCTTGATGGAGATCTGCTGAATGTCGATGCAACCGATAAAACGCGGCCTGGCTGCCCTGGTACTCATGGGCCTGGCCCTGCCGGCCCTGGCTCAGACCACTGTGAGCGATGCCTGGGCGCGTGCCAGCGTGCCGCACCAGCAGTCCACCGGTGCCTTCATGACCCTGACCGCCAGCAGCGACAGCAAGCTTGTGAGTGTGGCTTCGCCCGTGGCCAAGACCGTGCAGGTGCACGAGATGACCATGAACGGTGACGTGATGGGCATGCGTGAGGTAAAGGCCGTGGAACTGCCGGCCGGCAAACCGGTGACCCTGGACCCGAATGGCCTGCATGTGATGCTGATGGGCTTGAACGGCCAGGTGAAAGAAGGCGACAAAGTGCCGCTGACCCTGACCATCGAAGATGCCACTGGGGCCAAGGAAACCCTCGACGTACAAGCCGACGTGCGTCCGCTCAACGCCGACGCTGGCGGTGGGCATGACCACATGCACATGCAACACTGACAGACCAAAGGGCCGCATTTAGCGGCCCTTTTCTTTTCAGCTGCGGCGCTCAGCTGCGAAAGCGCGGCAGCGGCCTGTCGAGTGTCAGCGAGGTCAGCGTTTTGCGAACCTGGGCCTCGTCGGCCTCCAGCGCCCTGAGGCTCGCGCGGATCTTGCCGGCGGCGGGCACATCGCCCTGCCGGTCGATCCAGTCGGCAATCTCCTTGCAGGCGCTGCTCAGGCAGGCTTGGCGCTGGTTCATCAGCGACAGCAGGGTGGTGAACTCTCTTTCGGACATGGCAGGATCCTCCATTCAGCCCTGTCAGTGTAGCAGCGCCTGAGCAGCTTGCCTGAGGCCGGGTGCCGCACCCTTCATCCGGGCAGGCAGGCACTGCGGTAGGCCCCGGGCGTCACCCCGTATGCCTGTTTGAACTGCCGGCTAAAATGGCTTTGGTCGGCAAAACCCAGGTCGAACGCCACCTGCGCGGCGGCCAGCCCACGCTTGAGCATTTCCCGGGCGCGCGCCAGGCGCCGCTGCTTCAGCCAGGCATGCGGCGGCAGCCCCGTGGCCTGGCGGAACACCCGGGCGAAGTGGAACGGCGACAGATTGACCGCCGCTGCCAGGGCCTCCAGCGAAGGCGGGTCGGCCAGCTGGGTTTCCAGTAATTCCCGGGCGCGGGCCACGGCCAGTGGCTCGTGGCCGGGGGCCGCAGGTTCGGCGCACTGCCCGTGCCGTTGCACCAGGGCAAGCACCGCCTGGCGCCAGGCGGTCTGTTGCTGCAAGGCGCTGGCGCCGCCTTCGGACAACTGGTGCAGTTGGCTGAAGGCGAGGGCCAGGGCGGGGTCGTGAATCACGCTGTCCTTGAACCCTGGCATGCCGTGGCCGCCCAGTTCCAGCTCGTCGAGCACGCCGGTGACGCGCTGCTGCTCGGGGTAGAAACCGCGATAACGCCAGCCTGCTTCGTGGGCGGTCGCGCCGGTGTGCAGCTCGTCAGGGTTGATCAGCACCATGCTGCCGACCGGTGCCAGGTGCTCGCTGCCACGGTGCCAGAAGCGCTGGGCGCCCGATTCGATCACGGTGAACACATAGCCTTCGTGCACATGGGGGGCGAAGCGCTGCTGGAAGTAGCGCGCGTGCAGCATCTCGACGTGGCCTAGTGCCGGCGCCTGCCACAGGTGTGTCTGTTCGCGCAGGCGCGTGCTCATGCCAGCCAGCTGCGCAGGAAGAAGAAGATCAGCATGCTCGCCAGCATGCTCAGCAACACGCTGCGGGTCAACAGTACCAGCGCAATCGCTACCAGTGAGCCCAGCAGGTAGGGGTTGAGCAGGCTCAGGTCAAGCTGGTGGTCGGGCATGAAGATGATCGGGCCGCAGATGGCGGTGAGCATGCCCGGCACTGCAAAACCCAGGAACTGCCGGGCATTGGAGCTAAGGCGCAGGGGCAGGCGCGGCTCCAGGAACGCATAGCGGTTGAGGAACACGATGGCGCCCATGGCAAAAATCAGGATCCAGGTCATGCGCGTGCTCCGGCAAATTTCTGGCAGACGAAACCGGCGCTCATGCCCAGCAGGCCTGCGGCCACCAGGGCGGTTTCCCAGTGCCAGTAACTGAACAGCACCGAGCAGAACAGCGATACCGCCACACACACCAGCGTGGCCAGGTTGCGCACCAACGGTGCAATCAGGGCGACGAAGGTGGCAACGATGGAGAAGTCCAGGCCGTACTGGTCCAGGTGCGGGATGTTCTGGCCCAGCAAGATGCCTGCCAGGGTGAACAGGTTCCAGGCCACGTAGAAGGTCAGGCCCACGCCCAGGGCGTACCAGCGGTTGAACTGCTGCTGGTCGTAATGGCTGGTCAGGGCAAAGAACTCGTCGGTCAGCAGAAAGCCCAGGCCCAGGCGCCAGCGCAGCGGCTGGCCGGACAGCAGCGGACGCATCGAAAGACCGTACAGCAGGTGCTGCGAGGTCAGCAGCAGGGTGGTCAGCAGGATCGACGCCAGGTTGGCGCCGCCCTTGAGCATGCCGATGGCCACCAGCTGCGCGGCCCCGGCGAAGACGATGGCCGACAGCCCTTGGCCCTGCCAGGCGCTGAGGTTGGCCTCGATGGCCATGGACCCGGCCAGCAAGCCCCAGGGGGCGACGGCGAGGGACAGCGGCAGGATGGCGATGGCGCCGTGGAGAAAGGCTTGGCGGGCGATGTGGGGCATGATGGCTGCAATGCGTGGACGTGGTAGAGCAGCATGCCAGACGGGGCAGGGCATGGCTTGAACGATCTTGCTGCTGCAGGCGTGTGAGGTAGCCGTTCAGGGGCGGCTGGTGAGCTGCCGCTGCGCCGTCACGCAGCCGTTGGTGTCCACCGCCTTCTGCAGCAGGCTCTGGCGGTGCTGCGGGTCGAGGTCACCGAGCAGGCGGTACAATTCGGCCTGATAGTCACGCTGGCGCCCCCACAACATTTCCAGACCTTGCGGACGGCTACGGTTGCAGACAAGACGCGGCGCCGGTTGCGGGTAGTAGGCAGCGTACACGGTGGCCATGTTGGGGATAGCTTCGAGTGCTGCGCGGTACTCGCTGCTGGCGTTGTAGGGCGCGCACCACGTGGCGATGGCGGGCGCCGGTGCGGCAAAGCCCTGCTTGAGGCTGGCTTCGAGTAATGGGCAGGCAGCATCGGCGATTTGCCCGGCGGGCAGGTAAGTCATGTAGTACAGCGCCAGGCGGTACTGCGCGACCGGATGGCCCAGGTCCACCGACTTTTTCAGTAAGGCGACCGCTGTCGGCAAGGTGTGCGCCAAGGCCTGGCCCTGGCGGCTGAGTTCGGGGTCGCCGCCTATGGAGGTGCGCAGCGTGCTGGCGCCGTCTTCCTGGTTGTCGGCCTGCTCCAGCAGCGGCAAGGCCTGACGGTACAGCAGGTCGGCATGTGGGTCGATGTTCACCTCCAGCGCGTGCCCGGCCAGCGGCATCAGCGCGACCAACAACGGGAGCAGGCTACGCGTGCGGCTCACGGGCGCACCCTATGGGCGAGCATAGGCGGGTGGACGGCTTCGATGTTCATGGCGGTCAAGCGTGCGCCTCGGGCAGATCGGAACGACGCCGTATTCTAGCCACCCAAGGGGGGTTGTCGGAAGAGCATCCGGCAACTCTCAGACGAGCTTGATCGGCGTGACCTTGCGCTGGGCGTGTTTTTCCTGGGCCAGGCCAAGCTTGGCAGTGATCACCTTGGCCAAGGCATTGTTGCCCAGGTCGTTCAGGTGCAGGCGGTCGATGAACAGGTCGGCGCCGAATACCGGCGAGCTGCTGAGCATGCCGTTCATGTCGTAGCAGGGCACCGGGTCGGCCTGGCTCTTGATGCGGCGGAAGAAGGCCGAGTGCAGCTGGCTGTCGAATGCGCCTTCCAGCAGCCGGTCGAAGTTCGCCGGTTGTTGTTCCAGCGCTGCCAGCATGGCCTGCTCGCCGCTGGGCAGGGTATCCCGGCACCAGGGCAGCAGCGGCTGGAGGATGAAAGTGAGGGTGGCGTGGCTGTCTGCCAGCAACCTGTCCCATTGGCGCAAGGTACGGCCGATGCTGTCCGCCGCGCGGGCCAGTCGCTTTTCCGGAGGGGACAACGCCCAGTTCAGCGGCGCCTTGACCGGAGGGGCTGTCAGTGCCTGGCCGATGCGCCGCCACAGCGGTTGGCGACGCGGCGGCGCGGCAGGTTGCATGCCTTCGCTGAAACTGTTGAGAAAGTCCTGGTAGGCCTTGGCCTGCTGCGCGTCGCCGGGGCCGGCGACGACTTCGCACAGGGCTTCGTGGGCCAGGCTGTTGAGGCCGCTCAGCACGACCACATGGCCGAGCTGGCCAAACCGGTGCTGGTGAGTCAGGAACATCAGCAGTTCCTGGCTGGCATTGAGCCCGCAGCCGGCCAGGCTCAGCCAGACCTCGCCGGTGAGCATGGACAGGTGCGAGGCCACCGTGTGTTCGTCGGAGCTGGCGCCGATGCCCAGGGCGGTGGAGCCGCCGACCAACAGGTTGATGCGCGATGCACCGCCGCGCTCGGCCGCCGAAAAACGCTTGCCGGCGCAATGGCTGTAGCGCAGGCCCAAGGCATCGGTGTTGATGGTGCCGGAGCGGTAGCCGGTTTCGTGCACATGCACGGTGTGCGGGGCACGGCGGCTGCCCAGCAGCAGAAAGCGCTGGTAGTCCTGTTGCAACGGCGAAGGAGCCGGGCTCATATCAGTTGCGGTCATGGTCTTTCCTTCTGTTGCATCGGCTGCTCCGCAGCAGGTTCAGGCCGCCAGTTCCTTGAGGTTGTACAGCAGCCCGCCCGAGGCGATCAGCAGCAGGGCGACCCCCGAGGCCAGGCTGATGAAGCGGTTGCTGCGCTGCGAGGCAAGCTTGCCGATGGCGAATATGTACAGGCTGAGCACGGCGAAATCGATGGCCACCCACAGCAGTGACAGCACCACCATGCTTTTGCCGAACGATTCGGTGATCTGGATGAACTGCGGGAAGAAGGCGATGAAGAAAATGATGTCCTTGGGGTTGGAGATGCCCACCATGAAACCTTGCAGCAGGCCGCCACGGTCCGGCTTGGCGGACTCGGCCGGCGCATCGCCCGCGGGCGCTTGCAAGGCATCCTTCAGCGTGCCCATGGCGATGTAGCCGATGAACAGGCAGCCAAGCAGGCTCATGGTGCTGAGCCAGGCCTTGTCGATGGCGGCGCTGGTAAGGATGATCCACGCGGCAGCACCGATCAGCACCAGTGACGCCCAGTTGGTGCCGACGGCGGTGAACATGGCCTTGCGCGAGCCAGAGGCAGCCGCAGTGTTGACGATCAGCGCCACCACCGGGCCGGGGGTGGCGATAAGCAGCAGGACGGTGAGGGCATAGGTGGCGGTAAGTGCGGTATTCACGGTCAGTTCTCGATCAGTATGTCGGGGGTCGCCTGGTGTGCGGCATGGGCGTGGAACGGGCAGCGGGACGGGTTGAGCGACCCTGCCTCCTGCAGTTGGTACTGCTTCCACTCGTAGTTGTCGGTATCGCCGAAAAAGCCCAGGGTTTCCGGCATGACGCCGTTGTTGTAGTGGCGCACGCGGTCGCGGATGCGTTCACGGATGCGTTTGCCACTTTCAGTGTTGGCATTGGCCACTTCGTCGAAGTTTTCCCGCGGGTTGATGACGAAGGTGATGTGCTGCCCCAGGTTGCGGCTTTTCATCTGCTGGTGGCCGGGGAAATTCATGTTGATGAACAGCGGCATGCCGGCGTAGCAGAACGACCAGCCGTTGTCGTCGGGGTCGGTAGGGATGCCCTGCGGCCATGGGTGCGGGTCGCGGGCATGCACGCCGCGCAGCACCTTCCAGGCCAGCGCCTGCTGTTCGGCCAGGGTGCAGCTGGCGGCGGTTTCGAGAAACACCACCAGTGGGCTGCCGATACGCTGCTTGGGTTTGATCGGGGCGACGGTGCTGACATAGTCGGCCAGGCCCTGTGCAATATCATCGGCCAGTTGCTCGGCGCGGGCGAACAGGATGTGGCAGGTTTCACCGTTCACCGCCTTGCGGCCGAACAGGCAAGGGAATTCAGGGTTGGCGAGAATACTGCGAAAATGTTCTATGGTCTTGTACGTCCAGTGTTGCATGTTGCAACCATGTTCAGCGGCCAGCTCTAGCGCATCCAGGCGATAGCAATTTCCATATCCCGTAAACATGGATTTCCCCAGGCGTTAATTAAATTGAACGTTCCAGTCATATGCAGGCAGGATCTTGGTTATGTTTGTTATTTACCTGCATTTTCCGAGACGAACCTGACGTTGTAAAACGCGTGGAACTATGACCTACTATTAGTCTTGCTCATGCTTAAGGCGCCGCCATGTCAGAACGGATTCAGGCCTTGCACGCCCTGCGTGCCTTCGAGGTGGCCTCTCGTTACGGCTCCTTTACCCGGGCTGCGGAAGAACTGGCCTTGACCCAGGGTGCAGTGAGCCATCACATCAAAACCCTCGAAGCCATGTTCGGCTGCGACCTGTTCGAACGTCGCGGCCCCAAACTGAGCCTGACCGAGCACGGCCGGCTGCTCTCGCAGGAGCTGAAGGTAGGCTTCAAGATCATCGAGAATGCCTGTGCATTGCTGCGCCAGGACCGCTATGGCTTGCGCCTCAAGGCGCCGTCAACGCTCACCGTGCGCTGGCTGCTACGCGCGCTGGACGGGTTCAAGAAGATCGAGGACAACTGCAGCGTGCAGCTGTCGAGCGTGTGGATGGACATCGACAGCGTGGACTTTTACTCCGAGCCCTACGACTGCGCCATTCTCCTGGCCAACGGGCGTTTCCCCGCCGATATCGACAGCTGCAAGCTGTTCGATGAATGGTTGATTCCGGTGTGCCACCCCGATTACCTGCCGCAGGCGCAACCGGCGCTGTCCGACCTGAGCCAGTGCGAGTTCCTTCACCCGTCCCCGGACCGGCGCGACTGGCGGCGTTGGCTGACGCGCATGGACGCGCTGCACGTCAGCATCGACCAGGGGCAAGTGTTCGATACCCTCGACCAAGGCATTTCGGCTGCCCAGCAAGGCCTGGGCATTTCGGTGGTCGACCTGGTGCTGGCCAGTGCCGACCTGGCGGCAGGAAGGCTGGTGACCCCGTTCAAGCACGCAGTGGCCACCGGCGACGGTTACTACATGACCTGGCTCAAGGCCAGCCCCAAGGCGCGGCAGATGCACAAGCTACGCGACTTCCTGCTTGGCCAGGTCGCGCCGCTGGCGCACAAGGACATCAACTACCTTTACGGTTGAACACGCGTTCGAGCATGAAGTCGATGAACACCCGCAACTTCGGCGGCACCTGTCGCCCGGATGGCCACAGCAGGTAGAAGCTGCCGCGCCGCTCCATGAAGTCATCGAGCACGCTGACCAGCGTGCCGTTGCCAAGTTCGCGGCGCACGTTGAAATCGGGCAGGCAGGTGATGCCACGGTGGTTGACGGCAAAGCAGGCGCGCGTTTCGACGTGGTTGCAGACCATCGAGATGGGGATGTCGTAGGCATGTTCGGGGTGCTCCTGGCGCAGCGGCCAGGTTTCCAGCTTGCCGGTGCTGGGGAAGCGGTAGTGCAGGCAGGTATGCGCCGCCAGGTCACGCGGGTGCAAGGGTGTGCCGCGTTCGCGCAAGTAGTCGGGCGAGGCTACCAGGCGGTGCTGGAAGTGCCCCAGGAACTTGGCGTTGAGCCGCGAGTCCAGCGGCTGCCCGCCGCGCATAACCACGTCGAAGCCTTCGCCGACGATATCCACCATGCGGTCCGAAAAGTCCAGGTCCAGTTCCACCTGCGGATACAGCGCCATGAACTCGGCCAGCGCCGGCATCACCAGCCCGGTAACCTGCGGCATGCTCACCCGCAGGCGGCCACGCGGGGTTTCGCTGGCTTGCGACAGCGCCTGCTCGGTGGCCTCGATCTCGGCCAGGATGCGCCGACTGCGCTCCAGAAACAGCATGCCCTCGGCCGTCAAGGTGATGCTGCGAGTGCTGCGGTGGAACAGGCGCACCCCCAGGCGGCTTTCAAGCCGCGCCACGCGCTTGCCCACGGCTGACGCGCTGACACCCAGCGACTGCCCGGCGGCGACGAAACTGCGGGTCTCGGCCACCCGGTTGAACACCACGAAGCCGCTGAGGCTGTCCATTGCATTTTCCTGATTACGGACATGAATGTCCTGGCTGAGCGGCATTGTACCCATCTTTTTCCCTAATGCCGCCCCCCGGCAGACTGTGCGCCTCTCTTCATTTCAAGGCCTCCGCAATGACCCAGACCTCATCTGCTGCGCTACCTGCAGCCAGCACCGAGCGCTTGCCGCTAAGCGGCTTGCTGGCGCTGGCGCTGACCGGCTTCATCGCCATCCTCAGCGAAACCTTGCCTGCGGGCTTGCTCGACCAGATCGCCGATGGCATGCACATCAGCCAGGCCATGGCCGGGCAGTGGGTGACGGCGTACGCGCTTGGCTCGCTGTTGACGGCCATTCCGCTGGTGACCCTGACCCAAGGGTGGTATCGCCGCCGGGCGCTGCTGCTGGCAATCGTCGGTTTCGTCCTGTTCAACGGGCTGACCGCCTTGTCGACCTCCAATACCCTGACGCTGCTCCTGCGTTTTTTCACCGGCGCTGCAGCGGGGCTGGCCTGGGGGCTGATTGCAGGCCACGCGCGGCGCATGGTGCCGGTGGCGCAGCAGGGTAAAGCCATGGCGGTGGCCATGCTCGGCGCACCGATTGCCTTGTCGCTCGGGTTGCCGATCGCCACATGGCTGGGGGCATGGCTGGGTTGGCGCGCCACCTTCGTGGTGATCACCCTGGCGGCGCTGTTGCTGGTGATCTGGGTGTTGCTGTCGGTACCAGACTACCCCGGGCATGCCGCTGGCAAGCGCCCGTCGGCCATGCAGGTGCTGCGCACGCCGGGGGTAGGCATTGTGCTGCTGGTGATCCTGACGTGGGTGCTGGGCCACAATATTCTCTACACCTACATCGTGCCGCTGCTGGCGGCGGCCGGCATGGCGGCCGACATCGGTCCGGTACTGATGGTGTTCGGCGTGGCGGCACTGGCCGGGATCGGCCTGGTGGGGCTACTGGTCGACCGGCATCTGCGCACACTGGTGCTGCTGAGCCTGGCGGGTTTCGCGCTGGCTACCCTGGCCTTGGGGCAGGCGTCGTCATGGCTGGTGTACCTGAGCGTTGCGTTGTGGGGCGTCACCTACGGTGGCGCGCCGACCCTGCTGCAAACCGCCTGCGCCGACGCGGCGGGCGAGGGCGGTGATGTGGCGCAGTCGATGCTGGTGACGGTGTGGAACAGCGCCATTGCCTTGGGCGGGATCATCGGCGGGGTGCTGCTGACGGGGGCAGGTGTCGGGTCGTTTGGCGCGGTGGTTCTGGCATTGATTGTGGTGGCCTGGTTGTTGGCCTGGGCCGGGCGACGCGGCGGTTTTGTGAAGGGGGAGCGCCAGGCTTGAGGTTTTCAGCGCCACTAAAAGCCTCACGCCAGACCCGACAGCGGTAGAATCACCCATTCAACAGACAGGTAAGAGGTTGGCGCGGTGGAGTTGCAACAGGGCTTTGTCCTGACCCGGCATTGGCACGACACGCCCGACGGCACCTGCGTGGAGCTGTGGCTAGCCACCGACCAAGGCCCGCGCCAGCTGCGCCTGGCACCGCAGGTGTCGGTGGCGTTCATCCCTCAGGCGCAGGAGGCGCATGCCAGGGTATTGCTCGGCAACGAGCCTGGCGTCGAGCTGCGCCCCCTGCAGCTCCAGGATTTCGACCACCGGCCGGTGCTGGGCCTGTACTGCCGCCAGCACCGCCAGCTGATGCAGCTGGAGCAACGCCTGCGTACTGCCGGCATCGAGGTGTTCGAAGCCGATATCCGGCCGCCCGAGCGCTACCTGATGGAGCGGTTCATCACTGCCCCGGTACAGTTCACCGGCCAACCGGATCCCCACGGCGTGCTCTGCAATGCGCAGCTCAAGCCGTTGAAGGGGTATCGCCCGCCTCTGCGCCTGGTGTCGCTGGACATCGAAACCAGCGAGCGCGGCGAGTTGTACAGCATTGCCCTGGAAGGCTGCGGCCAGCGCCAGGTATACATGCTTGGCCCGGCCAACGGCGATCCTGCTGACATCGACTTCGACCTGCACTATTGCACCAATCGTGCCGCGCTACTGAACTGCCTCAACCAGTGGATGGCCGAACACGATCCCGATGCGATCATCGGCTGGAACCTGATCCAGTTCGACCTGCGTCTGCTGCATGAGCATGGCGGGCAACTACAGGTGCCATTGGCACTGGGCCGCAATGGCGCGCCCATGACCTTGCGCAGCCAGGCCGGTGGCGGCCATGTGTTTGCCGATGCACCGGGGCGACTGCTGATCGACGGTATCGAGGCGCTGCGCTCGGCGACCTGGAGTTTCCCTTCGTTCAGCCTGGAAAATGTCGCCCAGACCCTGCTCGGCGAAGGCAAGGCCATCGACACGCCCTACCAGCGTATGGACGAAATCAACCGCCGCTTCGCCGAAGACAAACCGGCGCTGGCACGCTACAACCTCAAGGACTGCGAACTGGTCACGCGTATTTTCGCCCACACCCGCCTGCTCGAATTCCTCCTGGAGCGGTCCTCGGTGACCGGCCTTGCGGTGGACCGAAGCGGCGGTTCGGTGGCGGCGTTCTGCCATTTGTACATTCCGCAAATGCACCGCCTGGGCTTTGTCGCCCCCAACCTTGGCAGCCGCCCGGACGAAGCCAGCCCTGGCGGGTTTGTCATGGATTCGCGCCCGGGCCTCTACGACTCGGTGCTGGTGCTGGACTACAAGAGCCTGTACCCGTCGATCATTCGTACCTTTCTGATTGACCCGGTTGGCCTGGTCGAGGGGCTGCGCCAGCCGGACGACGTGCACTCGGTGGAAGGCTTCCGCGGTGGCCGCTTCTCGCGTACCCGGCATTGCCTGCCGGCCATCGTCGAGCGGGTGTGGCAGGGCCGGGAAGCGGCCAAGCGCGAGGGCAATGCACCGTTGTCCCAGGCGCTGAAGATCATCATGAATGCCTTCTACGGGGTGCTCGGCTCCAGCGGCTGCCGCTTCTTCGACCCGCGCCTGGCGTCGTCGATCACCATGCGCGGCCACCAGATCATGCACCAGACCCGCCTGCTGATCGAGGCGCGCGGCTATGACGTGATCTATGGCGATACCGACTCGACATTCGTCTGGCTCAAGGGGGCCCACGGCGAGGACGCAGCGGCACGCATTGGTCGAGAACTGGTCGCCGAAGTCAATCACTGGTGGCAGCAGCACCTGGGCGACACGCTGGGCCTGCACAGCGCGCTCGAGCTGCAGTTCGAAACGCATTTCCGGCGGTTTCTGATGCCGACCATCCGCGGCACCGAAGAAGGCAGCAAGAAGCGCTATGCGGGCCTGGTGCAGCAGCCCGATGGCAGCCAGACCATGGTCTACAAAGGCCTGGAATCGGTGCGTACCGATTGGTCGCCACTGGCGCGGGAGTTCCAGCAGGCGTTGTATGGCCGGGTGTTCCGCAATGAGCCCTATCGCGAATATGTGCGTGATTACGTGCAGCGCACCCTGGCTGGCGAGCTGGATGCGCAGCTGGTCTATCGCAAGCGCCTGCGGCGCCCGCTGGCGGACTATCAACGCAACGTGCCACCGCATGTGCGCGCCGCACGGCTGGCGGACGACTACAACCGGCGCATCGGCCGCCCCACGCAGTACCAGAAGGGTGGCTGGATCAGCTATATCATCACAACTGCGGGTCCCGAACCTTTGGAAAACCTGCAATCACCGATTGACTACGAGCACTACCTGAGCCGTCAGTTGCAACCGGTCGCCGATGCCATCCTGCCTTTTGTCGGGGATGACTTCAGTGCCCTGACAGGCAGCCAGCTGAAGCTGTTCTGAGCCGGTGGTAACGCCATAGTCCCTTTGGCCACTGCTACTGCTTAGCGTTGCACCTTTCGATGAAAAAGGGGCATTTCATGAGCAATAGTGAGGCGGGCGATAGCCTGGCGTTGGAGCAGGGGTATCAGGATGGCGTGATCGTGCGGGCACTGCCGGCCTGGATGCGCAACTTGAGCGCCGCCGGTGCAGGGCAGCAACCGGCATTGTCGCCGATACAACTCACGGCATTGGTCCGAGCGTTGAAAACCGGCTTGCAGTGCAAGCAACGGCTGAGTCTTGACCTGCGGGATATTCAGGGTATCGAGCAGTACTGCCGGCCGCTGCTGCAGCGCGCCTTGCGCGACGATTTTTCAGTGCTGGTCGACTGCAGCACCCTCTACCTGCGCCACCATTATTTCACTATTGCGCCCAGGCCCGACTGGGCGCTTGGCCGATTGCCCCAGCAGCAACAAAACGACTTCGACATTCCGCTTGTCACCGCAGCGCTTGCCAATTTTACCGAGCACGAAGCGCAGGGGCGTGGGCTATCGCGCAAGGATCGCGTGGTCGCCGGGGATGGCGCTACAGTTGCCGGCATGACGGCGGCTGCTTTTGCCGGTTGCTGCCGCAATCTCGACCTGGGAGCGCGCTATCAGGAGCACCTTCAGGCTGCGCTCGATGCGCCGGCTGAGCGCACGCCCAGCGGGCATACGGTCGCATCGTCCCTGGCAGCGCTGCTGGCCTCATCGATGCTGGTCGACGCCTGTCGCGCCAGAAACGACGGCACGCTGACTGCCGAAGAGCTTGAACTGGTAGTTGGCTTGTGTCACCACGGCCGGCTTGGCGCTTTAGGCACCCGGGCGGTGCATGCCCGGCAGCTGACAGCCTACGCTTGCAGGCTCGAGCAGATACTGGTGCTGGACATCACTGATGACTTTATCGGGTTCAAATCCAGCGCGCGGGTACTGGTGTACATCCCGGACGACCCGGTCAGCCCGTGGAATGTAGCGACTGATCTGGATGCATTCATCCGCAGCACCTTGGGCAAGCGTCTTGCCAAACAGCCGTATCAGCGGTTTTTCCGCCGGTTCATCCGCCGCCGCGACCGTCAGGCGTTCTTTGCCCAGGTAGCCGGCGCCCTCAAGGACGTCGCTGACTGGGCAACCCGCGACATGGACCAGCACCTGTCCGATTACCCGCAACCATTGTTCGCCCACCTGGCCCAGGCATGGGTTGACCAGGTCAAGGACGACGCGGCGTTCATTGCGGTGCCAGTGAAGGACATCGACGCCAGGGTTGAGCAGCAGCGGCACAATCGGCTGGTCAACAGCGCCTGGATGACTGCCGGCGTGATGGGCCTATTCGTGCCGCAGCTCAATGCCGTGTTGCTGGGCATTGCAGCCTGGGGCTTGCTCGAGGACGTGTTCCATGCGGTAGGCGCCTGGCGTGAGGGCGATGCCCGAGCAGCGCTGGACCATGTGCTGGACGTGTTCACACAGCTGGTTGAGCTGGGGGTTACGGCAGTGGTCATGCGCACCGTCAGCCGAGCGTGGCAGAGGGTAGACCCTATGGTAGTGGCACGTCTGGAGGACGGGTCTGAAAAACTGTGGCAGTTCGACCTGGCGCCGTTTCGCAGTGCTGCCCCCCCTGTACAGGCACTGGCCGATGCCGCAGGGGTCTACCGTCAGGGCGAACGCTGCTGGGTCAACATGGAGGGTAGCTTTTTCGAGGTCCTGCAGCGCCCGGACGACCTCTGGCAGATCAAGCCCGTCGACGGCTATGGCCCCCTGCTTCGGCATAACGCTTCCGGGGCATGGCGAGTCTGGTGCGAACAGCCTGTCGAGTGGGATGACACCTACAAGATGTTCCAACGCCTGGGTGGCCCGTTCACCGAGCTGGCGCCTGTGCAGATAGACCACGTGTTGGCGATCCACGACATGACAGCAGAGCATCTGAGGGGGTTGCACGTGTGTAGCGGTGCGCCCCATGCCTGCTTGGTGGACACGGTGAATCGCGTGGCGGTGATGAACCGTATCCAGGCGCTGATCAGCCAGCTGCGCAGCACCCAGACGGTTCGAGACAGCGCTTTGCTGAACAGGGTCCGGCAAGGGGCGGAGACCGAAGCGCTGTCGGACGCCGAGCTTGCGGACCGGGTCTGGGGCACGCGGCATGCACTGCTACTGCAGCTGTACTATGAACGGTATCCCGTGACGCCGGCCACTTACGAGCTGCAGCGCGACTTCGAAAGCTTGCACCGCCTGGCAGCCGAGGAACTGCTGGGCGCTACGGACCAGCGCCTTGCCTACCATGCCGCCGACCTGGCAAGGCACATTCGTTGCGTGCGCGCGCATGAGGCGCTGTTGTTCGACCTGCCACAGGACCTGAATCTGGCGCGCGTTGTGCTGGCAGGCATGAGCCAGCTGCCAGGTGCAGCTGCAGGGCCCGGGTGGCAGCTGTTCGACGGCGATGCAGGCCAGCCGCTGGCCAGTACCGAAGGGGGGGCGGGATTGCTGCGGTTGAGGTTTCAGGGCGGTGCTTTTTATCTGAATGAACAACATGGACCGGGTGATCTGTTCGATCTCGTTGCCACCGGGTATAGCGACGAAGCGCATGCGGCGATGGGTATCGGGCAGCCGTTCGCTGCGCAATTACGTGCACGGCTCGCCGAGCATGTGGCGCGAGGACAGCTGGTCATTGCGAACGTACTGGGGATCAGGCGGCCTACCGGTTTCTTCCTTCCCCCACAACGCTTTGGTCAAGGGCTGACAGGATACCCATTGAGTGGTTGCCGCTCTTGTATCGGCGCCCGCGGCACGAGGCGACGGCCAGCGGGTCTTGCTGCCCAGCTGCGAGACCTGTATCCGGGGTTCGGTGAGCAGCAGGTAGACGACTGGCTTACGCGCGCGCGGGCCTCGCAGCTTGATCCCACGATGATGCTGGTCGACCTTGAGCAGCAGTTGCGGATGCTGACCCGCCAGCTGCGTAGCTGGCAGCGGTCTACTGCCCGAATCTGGGCCTGGAATGCGCGTCGCCAGTTTGCGGTGACGCTAGAGCACTGTTGGCGTCGCCTGGGCCCACGCTCGTCGGGCGAAGGGCGTGTCTCCTTTGAGCTCAGCAGTTACACCAGCAACCTGGATGAACTGCCGGCCATACCGCAGCAAGTGGATTTTGCCCACGTTTCCCGGATCAACTTGAGAAACCTGCAGCTGCGCAGGGTGCCGGAGGACTTCCTCCACGTGTTTGCCAGGTTGACTGTGCTGTGCGTCACCAATTGCCGACTGCGCAGTCTGCCTTTGTCCCGCGAGTTGGCTTCACAGCTGGAAGTGCTGGACGTGTCCGGTAACCAGATCAGTCTGGATGGGCGCGCCACAGACCTGCTGGCCCGATCCCGCTCGCTTGTCTATTTGAACCTGTCGCACAATCCATTACGCCTGGCGTTTTCCATCGTCGAAATGCAGAGCCTTCGGACGTTGATGTTGGGCAACACCCAGTTGACAGAGGTGCCCGGTGGTCTTCTGCAAGCCGCACGGCTGAGGACGCTCGATCTTGCCGACAACGCCATCCGGACCTTGCCCTTTGGTTTCTACCGTTCCATTTTGTGGCTCGACGGCAGGGTGCGGCTATCAGGTAACCCGCTACAGGGCGTACGCGATCAATGGCATGAACTGAATGATGACCCGGTTCCGACCATGCTCCGTTGGCTAGACCTTGTCACCAGCAGCGAGCGCGACCGCCTGGCCGATGCATGGGGCACGCTTGAAGCCCGGGCGGGTTCGCAGGACTTTTTTCATCTGTTGAAGAGGCTCACGACTTCCGCCGATTTTCGCCAGGCATTCACCAGCCGGTATCTGGCCTTGCGCGTACAGCGGATGCTGATGTACCTGGTGAAGCGCCCGGAGCTGCAAGCAGAAGTGTTCAGGCACGCCTTGAGCGAGTATTGCGAAGACAATGCGACGCTGCGCTTCAGCGATCTGGAGATCCGGGTGAAGGTCTGGAAGGCGCTGAACGAACACAGCGTTGTCGACACAGAGCAGGCGCTGCTTTCCATTGGCGCTCAATGCTGGCGGCTGGCAGCGCTTGATAGCCTGGCGGCGCTGCACGCGGCACGCGTGGGCAGGGCCGATGAATCGCTGGAGTTCGCCTTGGCGTACCGCCTGGCATTGATCGAGAATCTCGACCTGCCCATCGAGCACGACGAAATGCTCAACCCAGGAGTCGCCTTGCTTTCCGACCTGGACCTCGTCGTCGCAGCACGGCAGGTCCGCAATGCGCAGTCGCCGGACGCGCTGGCGGAATACCTGGTGTCGCAACGGTTCTGGAAAGCGTATCTGCAGAAGGCTTTCGGTGTGCGCCTGCAAGTTCCGCAGTCCATGCACGACGACCTCGAGGCAATGATGGAGCGTAACGCGCCCGCTGAGGAAATCAATCGGCTCAATGACAGTGTGCAACGCAGGGAGCGCAACCTGCAGTTACAACTGACCCGCGAAGCGATCGCCACGCATTTGCCCGCCGTAGTATTGGCACCCCCTGCACCCCATGGCTGAGCGAAGCCGTACTGCAGCTGGATGCGATGCGTTACTACGGTGTGCAAAGGGCGCGTTGGACTATGCTCATCTGACAGGCGGGCGTATGGACTTTGTGGGGGCTTGGGCAGGTTGTCGCAAACGGTAATGCTCGGTTACTTTTCGTTGACACACCGATGCCCCCGGTTGGTTTACGCTCGTTCGTCGGATCTTTCTCCCTGATCTGTAGTCTTCTGGTTTATCGAGAGAATAAGGAGATACGCATGCTCGTCCGGTCACTGACCTTCGCCGCCCTGCTCGCTATCACAGGGCCTGTTATTGCGGCCGACAGTGATGCGCCGCTGGCCAAGGAACTGGGCAAAGCCAGGCCATTGGTGGTCATTGCGCCCAGTAGCGCCGACCCGACCCTGCGCGGGTTGAACGAGGCGCTCAAGGACCCTGCCACTCAGGCGGGTTTCAAGGAGCGTAATCTGGTGTTGTACAGCGTTGCCCAGATGATCGGCAAGCGTGAGGACAAGAACCTGGAGCAGCAGACCACCATGGCGCTTATCCGCGAACTCAAGCTGGGTGCCAGCAAAGGTACCAAGGTGATTCTGATCGGCAAGGATGGTGAGCGGCACATGCTCAAGGATGACGACAGCGGCGGTACGATCGAGCCAGAGGACATCTTCAAGGCGGTCGATGAGCTGCCCGCCACCGAGAAGGCCGTTACAGCGCCCGAGCCCGTTGCGGCCGCCGCTGAACCCAAACCCAAGGACAGCAAAGCCGCCAAGCCTGCCAAACCCGCCAAGCCGGCGGCACCTCCCAAACCGCTGGAAGACTGATCCCCGGTAATGGCCCTGGCATGCCCAGGGCCATCTGCGCGGCATGTATCGGTCTGTATCTGGCAAGCGTACAGACCCATTTCCCTACAAAACAGCGCATCGCCTGATACATCCACGACAACTCCGCCCGGCCTAATGGCTCCACTTTCCAAACCAAAGTGGAGCATCACCATGACTCAAGTACGAAGCACCTTCGGCATTCTGGGTGCCGCCCTGATCGGCAGCATGGCCTTGGGCAGCAGCGCGTTTGCCGTCGAACCGCTGGCTCAGGGTTATCAGCTGGCGCAAGCCAAAGTGGCCGGCGAGGGCAAATGTGGTGAAGGCAAGTGCGGCGGCAGTGGCAAGGCCACGCAGGGCGAAGGCAAATGCGGCGGCAGCGACAAGGCCACCAACAGCGAAGGCAAATGCGGTGAAGGCAAGTGCGGAGCCAGCGCCAAGGCTGGGGCTGAAGGCAAGCATGCCGGCGCGTAGCTTGCCAGGCTTCACGCTGCCATGGCTTACGGCCTGTTCAGTCCCCTGACTGCCAAGGGCTGATCTTCTTCCCATGAAACGCCGCCACGCCCCTCCTGCTGATCAGGCGGGGCGTTGTGCCTGTTGGAGACCTGCCAATGCACTGCACACCTTCTTACGCTCTGCCTCTGCAGACAGGGCTCGGCCTGCGTCGCGGGCTGTTGCCCGACCTGCTGGAGATGCAGGCCGGCACAGTGGACTTTCTCGAATGCGCACCGGAAAACTGGATTGCCGTGGGCGGTGCCTATGGCAAGGGTCTGGCTCAATTGGCTGAGCGCTTCCCTATCACCTGCCATGGGCTGTCGTTGTCGCTGGGTGGCAGCGAGCCACTGGACCTGCATTTCCTCGACCAGACCCGTCAGTTTCTTGATCGCCACCAGGTGCGCTTGTACAGCGAGCACCTGAGCTATTGCAGCGATGACGGGCACCTGTACGACCTGATGCCTATGCCGTTCACCGATGAAGCCGTACGCCATGTGGCCGCGCGCATACGCCAGGCACAGGAATACCTTGAACGGCGCATTGCCGTGGAAAACATCAGCTACTATGCCGCACCGTACCAGGCGCTGAGCGAGCTCGAATTCATTCGCGCGGTTCTTGATGAAGCCGATTGCGACCTGCTGCTGGACGTCAACAACGTATTCGTCAACGCCTGCAATCATCGCTACGACGCCAGGGCATTCCTCAACGGCTTACCCAGGGAACGCGTGACCGGTATGCATGTGGCCGGGCATTTTGACGAGGCGCCCGATCTGAAAGTCGACACCCACGGGGCGCCGGTCAGGGAAGATGTCTGGGCCCTGTATGCCTTCGCTTGTGCCCGTTTTGGCGTGCTGCCAACGGTGCTCGAACGCGACTTCAACTACCCGCCACTGGCCGAGCTGCTCGCCGAAACGGCACGTATCCGCACTGTACAGCGTGCCTGGGGAGCTTCAATCCATGAATGAGACCCTGCGCGAACAGCAATACACCCTGGCCCGCCACCTGCGCGATCCTCAGCGCCATGCCCCGCCGCCCGGCCTGGAGGCGCGGCGCCTGAAGGTTTACTGCGAGTTGTTCTACGGCGCTATCGAAGGCTTGCTGGCTGGCAGCTTCCCGGTGATGCGCCAGGCATTAGGGGAACAGTGCTGGCATGCCCGCGTGCGTGACTTCTACGCCAACTACCGTAGCCAGACGCCGTTGTTTACCGAAATTGCCCAGGCCTTCGTCGATTACCTGCAGGGGGTGGAGCTGGACGCGCCCTGGCAGCTGGAGCTGGCGCACTATGAATGGATCGAGGCGCAGTTGTACCTGAGTGATGCCGAGGATGCGCAGCATGAGCCGGCGGGCGACTTGCTGGATGGCGAGCCGCTGTTGTCGTGTGTGGCGCGAGTGCTGGCTTATCGTTGGCCGGTGGAGCGTATTGGTGTGGATTACCAGCCAACGGTTGCGCCAGACGCGCCGACCTTGCTGCTGGTGTATCGCGATGCCGGCTTGCAGGTGCGCTTTGCGCGGCTGGCGCCGATGGCCTATCGGCTGCTGGTGGAGCAGGGCAGTGGACGGGCGCGGCTGGCGGCTGTGGGTGGGGATGTAGAGCAGGGGCTGGCGTTGCTGGAGGGACTGCGCGGGCAAGGCGTCATCATCGGTACCTGCTGACTGCACGTATTGGGGCGCGCGGCGATGGGCTGCGCAGCAGCCCCAGCGATTTCAGCTGTAGAACCGCGCCCTTAGCCAATGATCCAGGCTCAGGCGCCCAGCCCCCTTGAGCAGCAGTGGCAGCAACGCCACCAGGTAGATCAACGGCAGCTTGTAGTTGCCAAAGCCCTGGTCGGTGATCGCATACCCCTGGGCCAATTCGGCCACGCTTGACCAATGCGCCGGCCAGTGCACTGCCGCTATAGCCACTACCGTCACCACCACAAGTCCCAAAGATGCCAGCCGGGTACCGAGCCCAAGCAACAGCAGCAACGGCAGGATCAATTCCGCCCACATCGACAGCTGCCAGTTCAGCTCGGCGGGCAGCAGATTGAAGGGGAAGGGAAAGCTGGATTGCAGGTCGGCGAACCAGTTGCTGCCATTGAACTTCTCCAGGCCTGACTCAAAAAACTCCCACGCCAGAAACAGTCGTAGAGGCAGGTCGGCGCTCCACGTGCCGAAACGGTCGAAGTGGGCAAGGGTGCGAGTGAAGGTTGTCATGTGGGTGGTCTCTTCCAGGTAAAGTGCACCGGCGCAGCGGCGCTGCAGGCCGGGTGTGGTTGGATGACCGGGAGTGTGAAGGGGGCGGGTATCGGCAGTGTGTCGGGAGAGACGGATTGTGTATCGGATTGTAGAAACCCTTCAGAGAATGCTGGATTTTTGAAGCGGACCTGCCAGTCAGTTGAGCTCGATCTGAGCGCAAAGCCCGCCACCTTTGCGGTTGCTAAGGGTCAACCGCCCACCCATCGCCTGGATCAATTGATGAGCGATGGCCAGCCCCAGCCCGGTGCCTCCGGTGCTGCGGTTGCGTGACCCTTCTACCCGGTAGAACGGCTTGAGCACGTCTTCCAGCTCGCCACCCGGTATGCCTGGCCCGTTGTCGAGCACGCGGATCACTGTAGTGCCGCCCTCACTGCACACTTCGAGCTCCGCGGCGCCCGCAAACTTGAGTGCGTTGTCGACCAGGTTCACCAGTACCCGGCGCAGGGCGTGCGGGCGGGTTTGAAGCAGGCTTACGCTGCTGCCGCGGCGCTGGACTTGGGCGCCGCTGTCCTGGTAGTCGAACACCAGGCTGTCGAGGAAGGCATCGAGGTTGACCCGGCACGGGGCCTCGGTGCTGGTGTCCATGCTGCGGGCATAGGCCACGCCTTCGCGCACCAGGTGCTCCATCTCGCCCAGGTCGCTCCACAACTTGTCTTTCTCGAGGCCATCATCCATCACTTCGACACGCAGCTTCATCCGCGTGATCGGCGTTTGCAGATCGTGCGAAATGGCCGCCAGCAGCTGCATGCGCTCTTTGAGATGGGCAGCAATTCGTGCCTGCAGGGCGTTGAAGGCCGCAGCGGCGTAGCGCACCTCGCGCGGGCCGGTTTCATCCAGTTGCACGCCGGGCTTGTCCGGATCGAGGCTATCCACCGCACGGGAAAGGCGGGTAAGCGGGCCGATGGCCAGGCGTACCGCCAGCCAGGTGCACAGTAACAGCACCGCCAGCTGGATCAGCAATACCACTGGCAGCCAACGGGCCACCGGGACTGGGGTCGGGGTCACGTCGATGGTCAGCGGCGTACCGTCGGCCAGGGTGAGGTGGGCCTGGAAGTGCGCATTCGGGCCGGGGATCTCCTCGAAGGTCAGGCGGTAGTCACTGCCGATGGCCTTGACGATCGACTCGGCAGCCATGGGTGGGTCGCTGCTGGGCATGGCCTCGCCCGTCAGGCCCTGGTCCAGGCGGTAGCGGTAGGTGCGCCGTTCCAGGCGCGGCAGCCAGGCTGCGCGTTCGGCGGCGGGCAAGCGGTCGAGGATGGCCACTGAGGTGGCCACGTCCTGCTCCAGGTTGCTGAGCATCATCGAGCGGCTGCTGATATAGCGTTCGTAGGCCTGCAGGCCGAACGACAGGCCGTAGGCGAGCACCAGGCCGGTGAAGAAGATCAGTGCCAGGCGCGAGGCCAGCGTCCGTGGCCATTTCATGCGGGCGACTCGAGCAGTTGCACCGGCAGCGAGAACACATAGCCCTCGCTGCGCACGGTCTTGATGCAGCTTGGCTCGCGGGCATCGTCACCCAGGCGCTGGCGCAGGCGGCTGACCAGCAGGTCGATGGAGCGGTCGAAGATGTCGGCTTCACGGCCCTGGGTCAGGTTCAGCAGCTGCTCCCGGCTGAGCACCCGCTGCGGGTGGTCGAGAAACACCCGCAGCAGGCGGTACTCGGCGCCACTCAGGGCTACCAGGGTACCTTCGCTGTCGAGCAGATGACGCGCGGTGGTGTCCAGGCGCCACTGGCCGAAACCGAGCAGGCGGCTGCTTTCACTAATGGTCAGGTTGGGCGGCAGCATGCGCGTGCGGCGCAGCACGGCGTTGATGCGAGCCAGCAGTTCGCGTGCCGAGAACGGCTTGGTCAGGTAATCGTCGGCGCCCATCTCCAGGCCGATGATGCGATCGGTTTCGTCGTTGCGCGCGGTCAGCATCAACACCGGGGTGTTGCGGTGCTTGCCGGCGCGCAATTCGCGGCACAGCAGCAGGCCGTCGTCGCCGGGCATCATGATGTCGAGGACGATGAGGTCGACGCTGTTGGCTTCGAGAAAGGCGCGCATCTGCCGGCCGTCGGCGACGATGCTGGTGCGCAGGCCGTTCTTTTTCAGGTAGTTGCCGACCAGTTCGCGGATCTCGCGGTCGTCGTCGACGATCAGGATGTGATCGACGTGTTCCATGCGCAGCGTTCCTGTGTAAGTGGGCTTTGCCGCAGTGTACAGAGCACGCTCGCGCGTGCCTGCGGGGTTTTGTATTGCAGTGTATCTGGCCTGGGCATGGATACAGCAGGAAGCACATCACGCTTCGGGCGACACATATGGGATACCTGGCAGGCGTCAAATGGCTCTCGACCGGGGAGCAACACTCCCCATACCCAGTGCTACACAGGAGAGATGCCATGAACTTCAAGACCTTCGCCAGCGCCAGCCTGTTCGCCGTGCTCGGCTGCGGCGCTATCGCCGCCCAGGCCGCCACCGCCCCAATGCATGAAGGCAGCCCCATGCAGTACCGCTACGGCGATCAGCTGGATGTGAAAAAAGTACTGTCGGTTCAGGATGACCAGAGCAACGCTTGCGGCTTGGTGAATACCCGCATGGACTACCTCGATTCCAAGGGTCAGCAGCAGAGCGTGCAGTACCGCAGCTACGCCACCGGCGGTTGCCATGAGAACTGATCGACGCCTGCTGTTGCTAGTAGGAGGTATTGCCCTGGTCGCAGCCGGTCTGGGCCTGGCCGGGCAGCTGATGCCCCGTGACAGCTACGGCGCCATGCCGGCGCTGTCGGGCGCCAGCCATTGGCTGAACTCCGCGCCACTGGATGCTCCGGCGCTCAAAGGCAAGGTTGTGCTGGTGGACTTCTGGACCTGGGACTGCATCAACTGCCAGCGCAGCCTGCCGCATGTCAACGACTGGGCGCGGCGTTATGCCGACCAGGGGCTGGTGGTGGTCGGGGTGCATACGCCGGAGTACGACTACGAGCATGATCTGGATACCCTGCGCGACAAGGTGGCCAAGCTGGGGATCGGTTATCCGGTTGCGGCCGACAATGACTACAAAGTGTGGAATGCCTGGGGCAACCAGTTCTGGCCGGCGCATTACTTCGTCGACCGCAAGGGGCAGGTGCGCCATGTGCACTTTGGCGAGGGGGATTATGCGGGGCAGGAGCAGGTGATACAGGCATTGCTGGCGGAGCAGGAGTAAGGCCCTCACAGCCGGCAGATAGCATATGCTGTGCACATTGCCTGCCCAAAGGAGCCACACATGGCCTGGTCCGCCACCCAGTATTCCCTGTTCGAAGATGAACGCACCCGCGCCGTGCGCGACCTGCTTGCCGCCGTGCCAGCGCGCCCGGTGCGCCACGCCACCGACCTGGGCTGCGGCCCTGGCAACTCCACCGAAGTGCTGCTGCAACGTTACCCAGATGCCCAGGTAACCGCGCTGGACAGCGACCCGGACATGATTGACAAGGCCCGCCAGCGCAAACGCCTGTGTATCCCCCGGGTACGCACGGCCGTGGCTGACATTGCCGGCTGGTCCGCGCCTGAGCCGCAGGACCTGATCCTGGCCAATGCCTCGCTGCAGTGGGTAGCCGACCACGCCTCGCTGTACCCGCACCTGGTGCGCCAACTCAGTGAAGGTGCCAGCCTGGCCGTGCAAACGCCTGATAACCTCGACGAACCGGCTCACCGTCAGCTGCGCGAAATCGCCAGCCAAGGCCCCTGGGCGGCGAAGTTTGCAGACTTCCAGCTGCCGCCACGGCACAGCGCGGCGTTCTACTATGACCTGCTCAGCCCGCTGTGCACTCGCGTGGATGTGTGGCGTACCACCTATCACCACCCGCTGCCCGGTGGCGCGGAAGCGGTGGTGGAGTGGTTCAAGGGTTCGGCCCTTCGGCCCTACCTGGCACGCCTGGACGCGGCGGAACAGGCCATTTTCCTGCAGATGTACCTGCAGGCCATGCAGCGCGATTACCCGCCAGCCACCGACGGCAAGGTGCTGTTGCCGTTCCCGCGCCTGTTCCTGATCGCTACCCGCTAGGGCGGTGCCAGCGCCGGGCCGCGTAGCTGTAGATGCCAAGGTTGAGCAGCAGCACGAAACCGCCCATCAGCAACTGGATCTGCGGTGTAAGCCCTGTGGGGTAGATCAGTGGCCAAACGTAATGCTCGACGAAACCGCCCTCGTAGCCCGCGTCACCCGCAGCTTCGCGCATTCGGTTTTCCCAGCGGGTGAGCGGGCAGCCCAACTGCAGGCATTCCACCGCCAGGCCCCAGGCCAGGGCTGGCAGGTGCAGCAGCAGGGTAGGGCGCCAACGCAGCACCAGCAGCCCGCCGAACAGGACCAGCAGGATGAAGGCCAGGTGCAGCAGGACCAGACTGTCGGCGGCGAGGCGGTAGAGCATGGGTGATCGGTTTGCGGGGTGAGGTTATTCCAGCATAGCCGGGCTGGCAGTGCCGGCAATAGGCCCAGCCCAGACTTGCACCCCTTCCTCGACCATCTGCAAAAAGGTCGCCACCACCCGCCGCGTTCGCTGTTCGCGCAGGCATACCAGTGTTTCGGTCAGGTGCCGCTGGCAGTCAATGATCGGCAACGCACACACCCGCGCATCGGCACCAAACTCTGCCGCCGACACCACGCCCACGCCAATCCCCACCACTACCGCTTCACGCGCCGCCTCCCGGCCCTCCACCTGGATGGCCGGGCGTATCCGCAACCCGGCCCGCTGCATCTCTTCTTCCAAAGTCTGCCGCGTCACCGAGCCCGGCTCGCGCAGCACCAGTGGCGTGTCGTCCAGGTCGGCAAGGCTGATCGAGCCGCGGCTGGCCCACGGGTGGTTGTGCGAAACGAACGCCACCATCGGGTCGCGGCGCAGCGGCAGGCAATGCAGGCGCTGATCATCGACATCCCGGCCAAGCAGGGCCAGGTCGGCCTGGTAGCTGAACAGCCTGGCCAGCGATTCATCGGTGTTGCCGGTCTCGATCTTCACCTGGATGCCCGGGTAGCGCTGGCAGAAGCGGGCGATCTGCGGCAGCACGTGCACCGGCGCATCCACCGCCAGCACCAGGCTGCCGGTGTGCAGGGCGCGTGAGTCCTGCAGCAGCTCATGGGCCTCGGCTTCGCAGGCAAACAGGCGCTGGCTGATGCCCAACAGGCGCTCGCCCAGGTCGGTCAGTTGCACCGAGCGCTTGTTGCGGTGGAACAGCAATACACCGAACCGTTCCTCCAGTTTGCGTACCTGGTCCGACACCGCCGGCTGGGTAAGAAACAGCTTTTGTGCAGCGCGGGTAAAGCTGCCGTGCACGGCCACTGCGTGAAAGGCCTTGAGTTGTGCGTGGGAAACCGACATGACGACCTCAGTAACAAGCTGGGCTTATGTGTGAAATACGATAAATCGATTTTATTTATCAGTCAGCAACTGTTTCCATACCGTTCAGCCCGACGCGAACACCACAAGTGCCCGCCAGGGCCATGGCGCTCACACGGCGCCATCTGACCCGATGACAGCCTCGTCATCGCTGTGCGCAACACAACAACAAGACAGGCGTTTTTTCACATTCTGCCGGCACACTTGAGCAAGAGGTCAGACTCATATGAATAATTCCCTAGCCACGTTCAAACGCTGGCGCATGCAGATTTTTGCGATAACCTGGCTGGCCTACGCCGCCTTCTATTTCACCCGCAAGGCGTTTTCGGTGGCCAAGCTGGGCATCGCCGAAGACCCGGCTTTCATGCTCGACAAGGCCGCCATGGCCAACCTCGACGCCATCTACCTGGCCGCCTATGCGGTTGGCCAGTTTACCTGGGGCATGCTCGCCGACCGCTTCGGGCCGCGCGTGGTGGTGCTTGGCGGCCTGCTGATATCGGCAGTGGCGGCGGTGGTGATGGGCAGCTATGCCACCTTCCCGATTTTTGCCACCTGCATGCTGGTTCAGGGGCTGGCGCAATCCACTGGCTGGGCCGGGTTGTGCAAGAACATCGGCAGTTTCTTCCCTGCCTCGCAGCGTGGCCGGGTGCTGGGCCTGTGGAGCTCCTGCTACGCCTTTGGCGGCCTGGTGGCCTCGCCGTTTGCCGGCTGGTGGGCCTATACCCTGGTCGGCACCTGGCATGCGGCGTTCTTCTCCAGTGCCGCGGTGGTGGCGCTGGTGGCCGTGCTGTTCTTCTTCCTGCAGCGCAACAAGCCTGAAGACGTCGGTTTGCCAGCGGTGGAGCCCGAGCCGCAGAGCATGGCCCCGGCCGGCAACCTGTGCAGTGTGTGGGCACCGCTGCAGGAGATCATGCGCAACCGCACGGTACTGACCCTCGGCCTGGCGTATTTCCTGTTGAAGCCGGCGCGCTACGCGATCCTGCTGTGGGGGCCGGTGATCGTCTTCGAGCAGATGCCGTCGGTGGGCAAGGTTGGCGCGGCAATCATCCCCACAGCCTTCGAACTGGCCGGACTGCTTGGCCCGATCATCATCGGCCTGGCCTCGGACAAGCTGTTCGGCGCCAGGCGCATGCCGGCGTGTGTCATCAGCCTGGTGCTGCTGACCGTGACCCTGGCGCTGTTCATGGCCGCCATGGACACCGGCAGCGTGATGCTGGTGGTGGCCCTGCTGTTCGTGATGGGCCTGACCCTCTACGGGCCAGACTCGATGATCAGTGGTGCTGCTGCGATCGACTTCGGCACGGCCAAGGCCGGTGCCACCGCGGCGGGCTTCGTCAACGGTTGCGGTTCGGTGGGGGCGGTGCTGGGCGGGCTGCTGCCGGGTTACTTCGATGGCGTTACGGTGTTCATCGTGTTCGCCGGCTGCGCGCTGTTCTCGGCACTGGTGCTGCTGCCGCATTGGAACAGCCGCCCCGCCAGCGCTGCGCACAGTGCCGATGTGGCGCCGAACACCAGCATGGCAATCAAGCCACTGCGTACCTGAAAGGAAAGCGAGCGAATGAGACCGTTCTGGCTGCAACAGGCCCTGGATTCGGCGCAGGAGGCGGTGTGCCCGCCCCTGCAAGGCGATGCCCGTTGCGATGTATGCATCGTCGGCGGCGGCTACACCGGTCTGTGGACTGCATTGATGCTCAAGGAGGCAGCGCCGGCCCTGGATATCGTGCTGATCGAGGCCGATATCTGCGGTGCCGGTGCCAGTGGCCGCAACGGTGGGTGTGCGCTGTCCTGGTCGGCCAAGTACTTCACCCTCGAGCGCTTGTTCGGACCGGCAGAGGCTGTGCGCCTGGTGCAGGAGTCGGAGCGCAGCATCGGTGACATCGGCGCGTTTTGCACGGCCAATGGCATCGACTGCGACTATCGCCTGGACGGCACGCTGTACACCGCCACCAACGCGGCCCAGATCGGGGCGACCGACGCAGTAATCGCCGCGCTGGAGCACAAGGGCATCAATTCCTTCAGCCGTCTGCCGTTGCAGCAGGTGCAGCGCCTGGCAGGGTCGGCGCGGCACCTGGAGGGCTGGTTTTCACCCGCGGCAGCCACTGTGCAGCCAGGCAAGCTGGTGCGCGGGCTGCGCCGTGTGGCCTTGCAGCGCGGCGTGCGCATCCATGAGGGCACCGCCATGACCGGCCTGGAGCACGGCGCCCCGGTGCAGGTGCGCACCGCCCATGGCACGCTGCGTGCCGATCGCGTGGTGCTGGGCCTGAATGCCTGGATGGCGCGGGCCTTCCCGCAGTTCGAGCGCAGCGTGGCGATTGTCTCCAGCGACATGGTGATCACCGAACCGTGCCCCGACCTGCTGAGCCAGGTCGGCCTGGACAGCGGCATCAGCGTGCTCGACTCGCGCATCTTCGTGCATTACTACCATAACACCTCCGATGGCCGGCTGATGCTCGGCAAGGGCGGTAATACCTTTGCCTATGGCGGGCGCATGTTGCCGGTGTTCGACCAGCCATCGCCGTACCGGCCCTTGCTGCGCGAAAGCCTGGGCGGGTTTTTCCCGGCGCTGGCCGACGTGCCGCTGGCGGCCAGCTGGAACGGGCCGTCGGACCGCTCGGTAACCGGCCTGCCATTCTTTGGCCGGCTGGACGGGCAGGGCAATGTGTTCTACGGCTTTGGCTATTCCGGCAGCGGCGTCGGGCCGTGCCATATGGGCGGGCAGATTCTCTCGTCGCTGGCACTGGGGCTGGACAACCCGTGGACCCGCTCACCGCTGGTCAAGGGGCCGCTGGGGCTGTTCCCGCCCGAGCCGATCCGCTACCTGGGCTCGCTGATGGTGCGCAATGCCATCCGTCGCAAGGAGCGCGCCGAAGACCACGGCTTGCGCCCGCGCAGGCTGGATGTGCGCCTGGCGCGGTTTGCCGCGGCGGCGGGCAAGGCCGATAAAGGCTGATGCGATTTCTTGTCGATCCCGTGCCTGAGGGCGTATAAACTGCACCCACTTTTGGCCGGTCGCTTCCGGAACCGGCCGCTGAAACAAGAGAGTCGACATGGGCGCACAGTGGAAAGCCAAGCATAGAGAAACAGCTGCCAACGCCAAGGGCAAGATCATGGGCAAGCTGTCCAAGGAAATCCAGATCGCGGCCAAATCGGGCGCCGATCCCGACATGAACCCGCGCCTGCGCCTGGCCATCGTGCAGGCCAAGAAGGCTTCGATGACCCGCGAGACCCTGGACCGGGCAATCCGCAAGGGTGCCGGCCTGGACGGTGATGCCGTGCAGTACCACGCGGTCAGCTACGAAGGCTTCGCCCCGCACCAGGTGCCGCTGATCGTCGAGTGCCTCACCGACAACATCAACCGTACCGTCGCGCAGATCCGCGTGCTGTTCCGCAAGGGGCAGCTGGGTGCCAGCGGTTCGGTGGCCTGGGACTTCAACCATGTCGGCCTGATCGAAGCCACTGCCGAAGGCGATGCCGACCCGGAAATGGCCGCCATCGAAGCCGGCGCCCAGGACTTCGAGGAAGGTGAAGAAGAGGGCTCGACCCTGTTCATCACCGACACCACCGACCTCGACGCGGTGCAGAAGGCCCTGCCGGAGCATGGCTTCACCGTGACCTCGGCGAAGATCGGCTACACCCCGAAAAACCCGGTAAGCGCGGCCAGCCTCAGTGCCGAGGCGCTGGCCGAGGTTGAAGCGTTCCTCGAGGCCATCGACGAGAACGATGACGTGCAGAACGTGTACGTCGGTCTGACCGCGTAAATTCCGGGGTCGCCTTGCGGCCCTTCGCGGGCTCGCCCGCTCCCACAGGTATTTTGTAGGAGCGGGCTTCTGAATTTCACCGCAGGGAGCCTGCATGAACCCCGCTTTCGCCTCCCTCAGCCTTGCCCACCTGCGCACCCTCGACCACCTGTTGCAGCTGAAAAACCTCAGCCACGCCGCTGAGCGTCTGGGCGTCAGCCAGTCCGCCCTGAGCCGTCAGCTGGCCCACCTGCGCGAAGCCTTCGATGATCCGTTGCTGGTACGCCAGGGCCGTGGCTACGTACTCAGCGAGTACGCCGAAGCGCTGGTCGAACCCCTGCGGCAAGTCCTTGAAGAACTGCACGCCCTGCGCCAGCCCGCGGTGTTCGACCCGGCGCGTTGCGAGCGGCGCTTCTGCCTGGCCGCCTCGGATTACGTGGCCGAGCACATGCTGCCGTTGCTGGTCGCCGCACTGGAGCGTGAAGCACCCGGTGTGTCGCTGGAATACCGTACCTGGCAGGCCGGGCAGTATGCCTTGCTGGCCAGTGGCGAGATCGACCTGGCCACCACCTTGTTCGACGAGTCGCCGCCCAACCTGCACGGGCGCTTGCTGGGCGAGGACCGCGCGGTGTGCCTGATGCGCCAGGATCATCCGTTGGCCGCTCACACCACGCTCAGCCAGGCCGATTACCTGGCGCACAAGCATGTGCGTATCTCCGGCGGGGGTGACAAAGACAGCTTCATCGACCGCCACCTGCGCGCTCAGGGCCTGCAGCGGCGGGTCAGCCTGGAGGTGCCGTTCTTCTCGGCCACTGTGCAGGTGATCGCCAACAGCCTGGCTGTGGCTACGGTGCCCGAACATATTGCCCGGCAACTGAGCCGCCTGCATCACCTGGCCTGGCGGCCGCTGGGCTTCATCGACCACAGCCAGCGCTACTGGGTGGTGTGGCACCAGCGCCTGCAGGCTTCGGCCGAGCACCGCTGGTTGCGCAACCGGGTATTCGAGTTGTGGCGCCAGTCGCAGTTCGGCGTGCAGGGTGGGCATGCGGGTTTGCCATAGCAGGTATGCGTGATGCGGGGTTAATAGTCTGGGCACAGGTGCCTAGACTGGGGGCATTGTGTTGCCTGTACCGGCCCTTTCGCGGGTGAACCCGCTTCCACATCAGCGGGCGCTTGTGGGAGCGGGTTCACCCGCGAAAGGGCCGGCACAGGCAGCGGACTAACCTCAGGAGCCCCCACGTGACCCCAGAACAATTCCGCCAGTACGGCCACCAACTGATCGACATGATCGCCGACTACCGCACAACCGTCGGCGAACGCCCGGTCATGGCCCAGGTCGAGCCCGGGTACCTGAAGTCTGCCTTGCCTGCAGCTGCCCCCCGGCAAGGCGAGCCATTCGAAGCGATCCTCGCCGACGTCAACCAGCTGGTCATGCCCGGCCTGTCCCATTGGCAGCACCCGGATTTCTACGGCTACTTCCCCTCCAACGGCACCCTGTCGTCGGTACTCGGCGACTTCCTCAGCACCGGCCTGGGCGTTCTTGGCCTGTCATGGCAATCCAGCCCGGCCTTGAGCGAACTGGAAGAAACCACGCTTGACTGGCTGCGCCAGCTGCTCGGCCTGTCTGGCCAATGGAGCGGGGTGATCCAGGACACCGCCTCGACCAGCACCCTGGTGGCGCTGATCAGTGCCCGCGAGCGCGCCAGTGACTACGCCCTGGTGCGCGGTGGCCTGCAGGCCCAGCCCAAACCGTTGATCGTGTATGTCAGTGCCCACGCCCACAGCTCGGTGGACAAGGCGGCGCTGCTGGCCGGCTTTGGTCGCGACAATATCCGCCTGATCCCCACCGACACACGCTACGCCCTGCAGCCGCAAGCGCTGCAGGCGGCCATCGAGCAGGACCTGGCTGCTGGCAACCAGCCGTGCGCCGTCGTCGCCACCACCGGCACCACGACCACGACCGCCCTCGACCCGCTGCGCCCGATCGGCGAAATCGCCCAGGCCAACGGCCTGTGGCTGCATGTGGACTCGGCCATGGCCGGCTCGGCGATGATCCTGCCTGAATGCCGCTGGATGTGGGACGGCATCGAGCTGGCCGATTCGGTGGTGGTCAATGCGCACAAGTGGCTGGGTGTGGCTTTCGATTGCTCCATTTATTACGTACGCGACCCGCAGCACCTGATCCGGGTGATGAGCACCAACCCCAGCTACCTGCAGTCGGCCGTGGATGGCGAGGTGAAGAACCTGCGTGACTGGGGCATCCCACTGGGTCGCCGGTTCCGTGCGCTGAAGCTGTGGTTCATGTTGCGCAGCGAGGGGGTTGAGGCGTTGCAGGCGCGGTTGCGCCGTGACCTGGACAATGCCCAGTGGTTGGCGGGGCAGGTTGGCTCGGCGGCAGAGTGGGAAGTGCTGGCGCCGGTGCAGTTGCAGACCTTGTGCATTCGCCACCGGCCGGCAGGGCTGGAAGGGGAGGCGCTGGATGCGCATACCAGGGGCTGGGCAGAGCGGTTGAATGCCAGCGGGGAGGCCTATGTGACGCCAGCGACGCTGGACGGGCGCTGGATGGTGAGGGTGTCGATCGGCGCGTTGCCGACCGAGCGCGGGGATGTCGAAAGGCTTTGGGCTCACTTGCAGGAAGTTGTCAAAAGCTGAAATCGCCCGGGCCGCTTCGCGGCCCATTCGCCGGCAAGCCAGCTCCCACAACGACCGCATCTGCCTCAGGCGTGATGCGATCCTGTGGGAGCTGGCCTGCCGGCGATGGGCTGCAGGACAGCCCCGTGCAACCTGTCAGTGGCTCACTGCCTGAAAGCTGCCTTTACGGCTGGCCTCATACGCCTCTTTCTCCATCGGCTTGGCCTGCGGATTACCCAGGTCTTCCATCGCCAGTCGATGAGTTTCCGGGGCAATGTAGGCCGCCAGGGCGCACACGCAAGTGATGAAGAATGCCAGCCCACCCACTACCAGCGGGATGTTGTCCGAGCCGGGTGGCGCCACCAGGGCGAACAGCGCTGGCAGCATGGCAGTCAGCATGGTGCCGACGTTCTGCGCGATGGCCATGGCCGATACCCGGTAGCGGGTCTGGAACAGTTCTGGGTAGAAGCTTGGGAATACCGCGTTGTAACCCTGGTAAACCATGCCCCACATCACGATCGAGGCGGCGAACGCCAGCGGTACGTTCTGGATACTGATCGCATACAGATAGACGAACGCCAGCAGACCCGAGCCCAGGCAGCCAGCGATCATGGTCGGGCGACGGCCGATCCTGTCCGACAGGTTGCCGACAAACGGGATCACCAGTACCGCAACGATGTTGCCGACCACCGGAATCCACAGGTACACGCTCTTGTCGAAGCCGATGCCGTAGGCTGGCTGCACCGCGTAGGCCGCTCCGAAGATGGTGGCCACCACCGGAATCACGTTCATCAACGCCATGAACATCACCAGCACCATGTGCTTCCAGCTGTGGCGGAAGGCCTCGCTGATCGGCGACTTGGCAACTTTGTCCTGCTTCTCTTCCTTCACGAACGCCGGGGTTTCGTGCACTTCCTTGCGAATGATGAAACCGGCGATCAGCACGATGGCGCTCATCAGGAACGGAATGCGCCAGCCCCAGTCGTTGAAGGCTTCGCTGGGCATGAAGTAGGCCAGTGGCAGGAACACCGCCGCCGCCATCACCTGGCCGGCCTGCACGCCTTGCAGGGTGAAGCTGGCGTAGTAGCCGCGTCGGCCGAAGGGCGCGTGCTCCATGATCATCGAACTGGCCCCGGAGATTTCCCCGGCTACGGCAAAGCCCTGGATCAGGCGCAGTACCACCAGCAGGGCAGGGGCGAGGAAGCCGATGTCGTGGTAGGTGGGCAGAAGGCCCACTGCCATGGTCGACAGGCCCATCAGGAACATGCACAGCAGCAGTACGTTCTTGCGACCGCGGGTGTCACCCCAGTGGCCCAGCACGAAGGCGCCGACCGGGCGCGCCAGGTAGCCCACGCCGTAGGTGGCCAGCGAGGCAATGATGGCCATTTTAGGGTCGGTGTTGGGGAAGAAGATCTGCGGGAAAATCAGTGCAGCGGCCTGGGCATAGATGAAGAAGTCGTAGTACTCGAGTGCCGAGCCTATCCATCCACTGGCGGTCGCTTTCTTGGCTTGCGAGCTGGAGTGAGCCATCGTTGTCTCCGTTGTTATTGTTGTTTGCGCAGGTTCCGCCGGTGTTCTCGCCACGGCAGGAGGCGGTGGTCGGTGTGCCTGCGTCTGTGGTTCATGTTGACCACGGGCCAGCGGTCTAGCAATTCGTTAAAACGGGTTTTGTGCGATAATCGAACGCAAAACTAACCATTCCGTACAAAGGGATTGAAGCGACGACTTTACCTGCGAATAATCGATCGTGCCATAAACTGTGACAGGGGTTTTTACCTGCCTGGCACCGTCATTTTCCAACAATAAGGAACTCCCGCCATGCAGCGTTCGATCGCTACCGTGTCCTTGAGCGGCACCCTGCCGGAAAAGCTCGAAGCCATCGCCGCCGCCGGTTTTGACGGCGTCGAGATCTTCGAAAACGACCTTCTTTATTACGCTGGCAGCCCGCGTCAGGTACGCCAGATGTGCGCCGATCTGGGCATTGCCATTACCCTGTTCCAGCCGTTCCGCGACTTTGAAGGCTGCCGCCGCGAGCGCCTGCAGAAAAACCTCGACCGCGCCGAGCGCAAGTTCGACCTCATGCAGGAACTGGGCACCGACCTGGTGCTGGTGTGCAGCAACGTCCAGGCCGACGCCCTGGGCGAGGAGCAACTGCTGGTAGACGACCTGCGCCTGCTGGCCGAGCACGCCGGCAAGCGTGGCCTGCGCATTGGCTACGAAGCCCTGGCCTGGGGCCGCCACGTCAACACCTACCAGCAAGTGTGGGACCTGGTGCGCCAGGCCGACCACCCGGCCCTGGGTGTGATTCTCGACAGCTTCCATACCTTGTCGCTGAAGGGCGACCCGAGCGCGATCCGCGACATACCCGGCGACAAGATCTTCTTTGTGCAAATGGCCGATGCACCGATCCTGGCCATGGATGTGCTGGAATGGAGCCGCCACTTCCGCTGCTTCCCGGGGCAGGGCGAAATGGACATGGCCGGTTTCCTCGCGCCGATCCTCGCCACCGGCTACCGTGGCCCGCTGTCGCTGGAAATCTTCAACGACGGCTTCCGCGCCGCACCACCCCGGCAGAATGCCGCTGACGGCCTGCGCTCTCTGCTGTACCTCGAAGAGCACACCCGCCTGCGCCTGGAGCAGGAAGGCACGCCAATCGAACCCGGCGTGCTGTTCACCCCCCCTGCAGCCAGTACCTATGACGGCGTGGAGTTCCTTGAATTTGCCGTCGACGAAGCCGTCGGCGCGCGCCTGGGCAGCTGGCTGAAGCGCCTGGGCTTTGCCGAAGCGGGCAAGCACCGTAGCAAAGATGTGCAGCTGCTGCGCCAGGGCGATATCAACATTGTCTTGAACGCCGAACCGTATTCTTTTGGCCACAACTTCTTCGAGGCCCATGGCCCGTCGTTGTGCGCCACCGCGCTGCGGGTCAAGGACCAGCAGGCCGCGCTGAAGCGCGCCACGGCGTTCCGCGGCCAGCCATTCCGCGGCCTGGTCGGCCCCAACGAGTGCGAAGTGCCGGCGGTCCGCGCGCCGGATGGCAGCCTGCTGTACCTGGTGGAGCCGGGCACTGCCGGCCAGACCCTGTACGACACCGACTTCAGCCTGGACCAGGCCGCCACTGCCACGGGTGGCCTGCGCCGCATCGACCACATGGCCCTGGCTCTGCCGGCCGAGTCGCTGGACAGCTGGGTGCTGTTCTACAAAAGCCTGTTCGACTTCGCCGCCGATGACGAGGTGGTGCTCCCCGACCCCTATGGTCTGGTCAAGAGCCGCGCCTTGCGCAGCCAGTGCGGCACCTTGCGCCTGCCGCTGAACATCTCGGAAAACCGCAACACCGCCATCGCCCATGCGTTGTCCAGCTACCGCGGTTCAGGGGTGCACCACATTGCCTTTGATTGCGACGACATCTTCCGTGAAGTGGCGCGGGCCAAGCTGGCCGGTGTGCCGTTGCTGGAGATCCCGCTGAACTACTACGACGACCTGGCGGCGCGGTTCGACTTCGATGACGAGTTCCTCAGCGAACTGGCGTACTACAACGTGCTGTACGACCGCGATGCCCAGGGTGGCGAGCTGTTCCACGTGTACACCGAGCCGTTCGAAGAGCGTTTCTTCTTCGAGATCATCCAGCGCAAAGGTGGCTATGCCGGTTACGGCGCGGCCAACGTCGCGGTGCGCCTGGCCGCCATGGCCAAGGCCCGCAGCGGCGCGGCGCGCAAGCCGGTGCTGTAGGCCTCAAGGCGCCATTTCTGCTGTAGGAGCAGCTTCTCAGAGGTGTTCAGCCACCATCAGCAACGACTGCGGCACCGCACTCTGCGGGTGCTGCGGTTCCTGCAGGCTGACCAGTCGCAACCCCGCCATGTCCAGCGCAGTCAGCCAGCTGGCCAGGGTGCGGAAGTACCAGGGCATCACCTGCCAGGCCCCGGCAAACCCGGCAAACGACTCCTCCCGCCAGCCATCCTGGTAATCCCCGCCCGCCACGCTCCAAGGGTGCAGGGTCTGGATTACCAGCGCAGCACCGGGCCGCAGCAAACCTTTCAGCGCAGCCAGCAACGGGATGATGTCCTGTTGCAACAGGGCAAAGTTGGCACAGATCAGGTCATAGTCTTTACCCACAAAGGCCTGCCCATCGGCTAACTGTGCGTAGCTGGCCAGGTGCACCTCGGCCGAGCCGGCTGCGCGCGCAGCATCCACCAGCGTCCGGTCGCCATCGACGCCCACGGCTTCAATACCCCGGTCGTCCAGCGCCCGCAGCAACCAGCCCTCACCACAGCCCAGGTCGAGTACACGTGCGGGCATGCGGCCGAGGATAGCCAGCAGGATGGCCTGGTCGGTGACCTGGCGCCGGCTTTCGATGGCGCCGCTGCGCACCGCGTCGATCCAGGCCTTGGCATTATGCTGCCAGCTATCCAGCAGGGCGTTGTCGGAGTTGGGCATGCGTGTCACCGTTTCGCGGAGTAAAGATGCTTGACCCGGTACATGTCGCCATCGGCATGGCGCAACAGTGCGTCGGCATCTCTGCCGTCTTCAGGGTAGCAGGCCACCCCGATGCTGCAGGTGGGCGCCTTGATGCCGGACAGTTCTCCCTCTAGCGGCGCTGCCATGGCAGCGAGGGCACAGGCCACTTTCTCGGCAACGGCATCCTGCGAGGCCATGTCGTTCAGCAGCACGGTGAATTCATCCCCGCCAATTCGGGCCACCGTGTCGGTCGCCTGCATGCAGGCCTCCAGGCGCCGGGCCAGCGTGCACAGCACACGGTCTCCCACGGCATGGCCGTGAACATCGTTGATGCTTTTGAAGTCGTTGATATCGACAAACAGCAGTGCCAGCCTGCCACCCCGGCGGTGTGCATCGTGCAGGGCGGCGTCCAGCTGCTCATTGAACATGGCCCGATTGGCCAGCCGGGTCAGCGGGTCGTGATGAGCCAGGAAGCGCAGCGCGTCCTCGGCTTGCCGCTGGGCAGTCACGTCGCGCGCCACGCCGATGCGGGCCTCGGCCTCCTCGGACCACGATGCCGCCCACAGGATGTGCACGATGCCGCCATCCTTGCGGATGTAGCGATTGCGAAAGTCGTAATGCGGTTGGCCGTTCATCACCCGCACGATCGATGCGCGGGTGGCAGCCAGGTCGTCAGGGTGCATGTAGGCGGTGATCGGCGTGCCGACCAGTTCGCAGGCCCGGTAGCCCAGCAGGGCCTCGCAGGCATCGCTGACGAAGACGATCTGGTTGTCCCGGTCGACCACGAACACCGTGTCCAGCATCAGGTGGATCAGCCTGGGGTACAACGCTTGCAGGTCGACGGGCATGGGTCAGGGCGTCCTCGGCAGGATGGCCGATCATAGCCTGAAGGTGGAACGGGCAGCTACGGTGCAGTGACATGCCTGCGTGGATCCACCCATCAGTTGCTGACCATCAACTCCGGCCCTAGATAGCCGTTGATCTGCTCGATATCGTCATCCCCCAGGCTGCCCACCGACGAGGCCAGGCGCAGCCGTGACATCAGGTAGTTCAGCTTGGCCTCGAACAGGTCGTGGCGCGCGTCGTACAGCAGCTCTTCGGCATTGAGCACATCCGAGTTGGTGCTGGTGCCGCCTTCCTTGAAACCCTTGCGGGTCGAGGTCAGCGAGCGTTCGTTGGAGGCCACGGCCTTTTCCAGTGCATGAACACGCAGGGCGCCACTTTGCAC